>DAOQAY010000098.1:0-11066 GCA_035354435.1 bacterium | reverse complement strand
GCTGTGCTTTTATCAGATCAAAAGTTATTTCTTCACTGTTGAATTTTTCTATGAATTTTTTGATGTTCAGTATCATTAATGTCGTGAGTATTATGTCATGGAAGTAGATTCCTGATAGAAATACCGTGACAAATATTTTATAAGAGAATGGAATTGCAACAATTTTTTTTAATATGTAAGGGTGAATGATAAAGATAAATATTGTTATGAGGATTGCCCACAAAACAGAATATTTAAGGCATATCCTTCCTTTTATATTGAATTTTTCATCCGAATAGTCCCACAGTTTCATTCCGAAGTAGTTCTCCGTCACTGTTCCGGCAATATATTCAAGAAGTGTGACAAACAGTGTGCCTGATAATATTACAAGTACACAGTTTCCGGTAATATCTGTCATAAATGTTACTGCAAGAGCGGAAAATCCGTAAATTGGAAGATACGGTCCGTAAAAAAACCCGGGGTTCAGCAACTTTTTGTCTATAATAAACCTGTAAATGACTTCAATTATCCATCCGAGAAACGAGTAGACTGTAAAAAGCAGCAATACTGTAAGAATGTGTTCGTTAAAGATTATTTTCATAAGACATTACTAATCATTTTATTTCAAAACACCAATAAGTTCGAATCTGTTCGCTCTGTATGCCGAGAATTCGGTATTAGGATAGTCTGTATCGTCAATATATCTTTTTAAAAACATTCTATTTGCTTCGGTATTTGTTTTGGGGTCAACTTCAATAATAAGTGCACCAATCGGTCCTTCGCCATAAAACGGTCTTAACAAATCAGGAATAAAAGTGCTTCCGATAGAGCCTGACACGATCAGTCTGTTCCCATTTTCAAGTTCCGATGCGCTTCCGACTATCAGTCCGAGTCCGTACCATAAAGGATCTTCATTTATAATATATTCCCACACCTGTTTGACAGTTCCGCCGTAACCATCTGTTTTGTCAGAAGTTATTTCAAATTCAACGGCTCTGCTGTAGTGATTCTGCGAAACTGGTGGATAAGTAAAATTTCTAGCCAGACCATTGTCAAAAATCAGAAGATTGCCGTTTTTAAGAATTGTAGGGTTGTGTTCTCTGGACGGCCATACAAAGTCTTTGTGGTTTGCAAATCCCATGAGAATTTCATTGTCTGTTATAGTCCTGCCTTCTGAATCGACAGGAGTCAGAAGAAATTCAGGATATCTCCAGTCAAGCTGGGAGTAGTCTTCATGCGGTTTTCCGTCAATCGGCATTCTGTCTTCTGTATATTTGTCACCTTTAAAATCACCGACCATTGTTGTCGGATCGGCAGCATTGTAGCCATCAACAAGAGAATCGCTCACGCCATCGTTGTCTGCATCATCAATATAGGCGGTAATGTGAGGTGCAAGGAACCATTTCAAATAGCCGGAATGGGTTATTTTTGCAATTCCTGAAGTTTGTGAGCCTACAATTATGGAATCATCATCGCTTTGATACCATGCAGCGTTATGGTGAATAGGATTATTGGTCTTTCCTGCCGGATCGTCTGCTGCGGAAAGAGGCATATCATAATGCAGATCGCAAATATCAGGGAAAATTTTTGTAAGATTCCATGTCCCGCGCAACTGGTTGGTTTCAGGATTGATTTCAATCATTCTGTCTTCAATCCACGAATCATCGGTTTTGCTGACTCCGAGGATAATGTTGCCGTCATCCTTGATGAAAATCTCATGGTGAATTTTTGTGAATCCGTGTTCTGTAATATCCCATTTCCCTAATTCGTAGCCCATGAAATCAAACTTATAAAGAGTGTTTTCTCCGTCGGATGTATAAAAAGTATTGTCCTTGAGTGTAAGAGGAAAGGCATTTGAAAAAGGAAAATCAGTGTACCAGCGGATTCTGCCGAGTTCATCAATTGCAATTTCACTCATTTCAGGTCTTGATCTGGGCGTTCTGAGATAGTTTACAATAGTCCAGCCGCTATCAATTGTTCCTTCCATTTCCACAGTAGGGAAATCTTTCGGAAGAGCTTCTGTTGTTATTTCGAAAGTCTTTTTTCCGATAAGACTGTTATCTGTATCAAATACCATTACTGCAACAAGATTTTTCTTATCGGGGAACAGCCCTAAAACAGGAACGGAGTATTCTTCAGCATCTCCTGACGGGGCATATTCTCTTGAAAACGGTGCGACACCTTCTTTTATATCTGCAACATAAACTTTTATTTTTGCTGCTTCTTTCAAAATAATTTTGACTGATGCGGAAAGAGGAATATTGCCACTCGGGTTTTGTACCATTTCTCCAAAAATTGAATCGTTAAAATCATCTTCATCAGGAAAGGCGGTATCTTCATCTGAATCTAAATTTGAATCTGAATCTCCGGTATTTTCATCAGTGTTTTCAGAATCGGCCGGAGAGCTTTTTTTATCGTCACAGCCTGCAACAAACAGCATGAAAATGGTTAATAATACTGCAATTAAACACTTTTCCATTCTTTCCCTCCTTTTATTTTTCTTCACTCACAGCACCGCTTCTCAGAGTTTTATGAACAGAATCGAGAACAGTTTTTGCGAGCATTTCTATATAACTATCCTTTTTCAGTAAGGATTTTTCTTTTACATTTGTCAGGTATCCTATCTCAAGAAGGAGCGAAGGCATTCTTGCTCCGACAAGAACATAAAACAGAGCGCCTTTTTTAAATCCTCGCACTTTGACATCATAAGGCTTCAGATTGTCTTTGAGTGATATTCCCAGTGTTGTAGCATAGTTAAGGCTGTCTTTTATATAATAGCTCATTGTCATGTCAACCAGAATTGTGTTTAAAAGTGAATTTGTATCGGAAATCTTATTTTCCACCATGGCAAGCTTATCGGTGTAATTATCTCTTGTGTTATCAAGATGATAGACTTCGACTCCACCTATATTCTTATTTGAAAAAGCATTCGCATGTATTGAAATAAAAAGCCCGCCGTTCATAGTGTTTGCTATGGCCGCTCTTTCTTCAAGTGGAAGAAAAATATCAGTATCTCTTGTAAGTTTAACTTCGATGTCGTCATATTTTGAGGACATCTTTTTTATTTTCTGTGCCAGTTTTAAAACGATGTCCTTTTCATAAAGACCTTTTACAACTGCTCCTGGATCTTTTCCGCCATGCCCGGGATCGATAACTACAACAGTTTTTTTCTTTTCCGGTCCTTGTTTTGTAAGTTTGTTCTTTTCAACAGTTTCGACAGTTCGGACAGGTTCGACGGGTTTTTTTCCATAATAATCAATGACGATTCTCCATGGTTCTTCCATTTCCATCACATTGTAGCTTTCAACTTTTCCTGTGTCGAGAACAATCCTCAACCCGTTATCTTTTTTCCCGAGCCTGATACCTTTTAAGAATGAATCGTATTTTACATCGGGAAGTGAAAAACCGTCACCGTCCACTGAAATAAGATCAATGTATATCCTGTCGTCTTTTTCGCCTTTAAGGAGATTGTATTTGTATTTGACCTTTTCATTCGGATATATTGCGACTCTGATCGATGTTTCTCCAGGCCACACCTTAATATCATTGAGCTTTTTAGCAGGTTCTTTGCTTGTTAAATCGGTTATAAGTTCTGAAAGTGATTCCCGGTCTTCTTCTTTTATTGAGTCTTCTGCAGTGATCGTGAACAGATAGAGAGTGAGTAAAAGAAATAAGACTTTTTTCATTTAAAATCTCAGTATACCGTATGCTCCGGCAGAATAAGCCGCAGTATTTTCGTAATGATATTGAGTGCTTTGGTCTTTATTTTCTTTTTGCAGATACCATTTTGATGAGGCATAGAAACCAATTCTGAAATAGTCACTCATGAGATAGTATGCCGAAATATTGAAAAACGGGTTGTCCTTGAGACTGCTTTCACCGATATCTTCAAAAGTGAGAACAAGATCAGCCCCGAGTTTTTTGAAAAAAAGAGCATTCATAAAAACGGTTATCTGGAAATTATTGAATTTACCTTTCATATCATTGGTATAAATCCGGTTATGCTCGAACGAACCGCCTATCGAAAATTTGCCGGTAATATCAAACACTAAATCAAAATAATAGCCATGAGTCCAGTCAAGATTGAACCTGTCAGGGTCTCTTGAAAGATCACTTATAAACCCGGATTTAGTTTTGCCATCGCGGTAATATTCTCTCTGAATGTCATAAAATGTATTGAAATAAGAGGGAATATAATTGCTCTGCATAAGTCTGTATTCCCATCTGCTGATAAATTTCATGTCGGTTGCGGTCGGCAGGGTAAGGATGTGCTCAAGTCCGAAATGCAGACCTGTGCCGGCATCGACTATGTGGTTGATCTCATTGTAGAATTTCATCTTGTAATATTTCAGAGAAACAAAACGCATTGAAATGTCAAAGCCGAAAACCTGATCAGAGGCTTCTTCCAGGACTCTATTGTTATTTTCGTCTTTCGGTATTACTATTGAGTAAGGTGCCGAAATATCTGCAAAATATGTAAATCCTAATTCAAGATTATTGGCGTAATTCTCTTTTTTGAAAAAACTGACCGGTTTGATATACGCTCTTCCTCCGATAATGTTCGGAGGTGTAACATCATCCATGAAAAAATCAAGTCCTGCATAGTCAGTATTAAACGCCATGCTGATACTTCTTTTTGGAAATCTGAGTTTCAAAGTATTGTAGTAACTGCCCAGAATTGTTCCGTTTCCAACATATCTGTTTTCCGCTTCGGCAAATCTGAAATAGAAAAGATCAGTTTTATATCCATACTGGAAGAAATTAAGAAGTGCAACCCAGTCTCTGGCATCATCCCAGTCATCTTCAGGAAAAACACTTGCAGAAGTCGGAATGTCATCTCCATTATAAAGAAGAAATCTCACCGGAATTAAAAATCCGAATGACAGCGGGTCAAAGTAAAAACTTCCGAAAGCATCAAGTTCAAGAAGAGTATTGTTCCCTTCATAAACAGGAAAAATGGAAAGACCCACAGAGTGTCCTTTCTTGAACCGTTCATAACTTTCAGAGCTGTCAAAGTTCACGGCGCAAAGTGAAAAAAACGCAGAAATAATAAGAATTAAGATCAGTGCTTTTTTCAATCGTTCCTCCATTTCATACTATCAAGAACCTCTTTCGCATTGAATGAACTTCTGACGAACCTGCCTGAATAGACTTCTTTGAACCCTATTTCCATTCCATATTCTCTGAGAAGTTCAAATTCATCTTTTGTGTAATCCTTTTCAACAGCAAGGTGCTCTTTTGTCGGCTGGAAATACTGTCCAATCGTCATTATGTCAGTTCCGGTATCACGGAGATCCCGCATAAGTTCTTTAATTTGTTCAATTGTTTCACCGACCCCGACCATTATTCCTGATTTGGTGATATGACCTTTCCTTTTCATATAGGTCAGGACATCAAGTGATCGGTGGTAATCTGCCTGCGGTCTCACTTTTCCGTAAAGTTCAAAAACGGTCTCAACATTGTGATTGAAAACATCAATTCCTGAATTCGCAATGATATCAAGACTTTTCCTCGATCCTTGAAAGTCAGGTGTAAGAACTTCCACTATTGTTTGCGGTGCTGTTTCTTTCACTTTCCTGACCACTTTTGAAAAATGTTCCGCTCCGCCGTCTTTAATGTCGTCCCGTGTTACAGAAGTTATAACGACATAGCTCAGCCCGAGTTCACTAACGGCGTTTGCAAGGTTTACAGGTTCCATTTCATCGGGAAGTTCAAGGTTTTCACTATGCTCGATATTGCAGAAACGGCAGTTCCTTGTGCACCTGCTGCCCAGAATAAGGAATGTAGCAGTCTTTTTTTTGAAACAGTCGCCGATGTTGGGGCAGTGTGCAGATTCACATACTGAATGAAGGTGATATTTGCGCAGTATTTTCTTTACAGGTGTGACAAACGGTGACTTGACCGTCGATTTTTTCAATATTTCTTCAGACATCGATAACTCTCACATTCGCAATGGAATCTTCAATTAGACTGAATATTTCAGGTTCAAGTTTCTTTTCTTCGGCAAGAACTCTGTCGAGCCTTCCTCTGACTATCGGATCACGGGGCAGAAATGCTGTGCAGGAATCAGGACAGTTCCGGATAGATATCTCAAAGGTGCCTATTTTTTCAGCAATTGCAATGGTTTCGGTCTTTTCGGAAGTTATCAGCGGTCTGAGGACAGGAAGCGTTTTCACTGCGTCATTGATGCATGTCAGATTTTCGATCGTCTGGCTTGCGACCTGAGAAAGCGCTTCACCGGTGACAAGTGCGCTATATTTATGCTCCAGTGCGATCCGTTCAGCGATCTTGAACATCATTCTCCTGAAAAGGATCGTTCTGTACCCTTCATGACATCTTGCTTTGATGAGAAGCTGAATGTCGATCAGAGGAGCAATGAAAAGTTTAGCCGGAGCGCCTTGAAATCTTTTGAGATGAAAAGCGATATCTTCAAGTTTTTTCATGCTTTCTTCTCCAGTGTACGGCGGAGAATAGAAGCTGATGTAATTGACCTTGGCACCTCGTTTCATTGTAAGGAACGAAGCAACAGGACTGTCAATACCTCCCGATAGAAGGCTGAGAAATTCACCGGCACAGCCTGCCGGAAGTCCGCGGATTCCCGGAAGTCTTTTTGAAAATATGAAAATCCCGTTCGTATCTATTTCTATTTCAAGTCCGAAATTATAATTTTTCATCGAAACTGTGAAAAGCCCCTGTTTTTGTGAAAGAACTCCTTCAGCAAGTTTTTTCTGCATTTCGATAGAAGTTCCCGGAAAGTGCTTATTCGATCTGGTGCAGATCACTTTTATAATAGTTTTTCCTTCAGCCAGCGCTTCTTCGCAAAGTATGAGCGATTTTTCGACAATTTGTTCAAAAGGAGCGTTCAGAGGCAGTTTGAAAGCGGGTGAAAAGCTCGAAATGCCCGGAATGAAAGCAAGTCTTTTCATAACTTCTTCAAGGGAATCTGTGTTTTTGATCTCGACTCCCATTCTTCCGCGGAATCTGTATGCATATCCCAGTTTACCGATGCTTGAACGCATGTTTTTCAGAAGCATATCTTCAAACCAGCCGCGGTTCCTTTTTTTCAAAGCTATTTCATCATATCTGACAAGAATATTTGTGAACATTTCCCCTTTTTCCAAATAAAGAATAAAACTGCTGCCATTTAATTGAATTTTAGTGTTATTGTCAAGATATAAGGACTTACTCCTTCTCCTTTTCGGGGAGAAGGGCGGGATGAGGGTCAGGCAGATATTTTTCAGGGTCGACAGGTTTGGAAAATTCCCTTATTTCAAAATGGAGTCTGGGTGTTGCCGCAGAACCGGTTTTTCCTGAAAATCCGATAAGTTCGCCGGTCAGTATTGTCTGTCCTTCTTTTGCAGTGATTGCCTGAAGATGGGCGTAGATCGAAACGAATCTGTCGTTATGCTGGATAATGACCATGTTGCCGAAACCGTGATGCCCCGCACTGTAAATAACCTTGCCGTCAGCAGCTGCCCGGACTTCTGTCCCTTCTGCGATCTCGATGTCGATCCCTTCATTTCTGTTCTCAAACTCTCCGCCAAAATGTCCTGTAACTGTTCCAAGTAAAGGCCATTTGAAAGATAACTGCATTTCAATCGCCGTTTCCGTTTTTTCCGGTTCAATGACAACTTTCTGAGTCTCCGCCGGAACTTCAGCAGTTACAACAGGCTCGATAGGTGCAAGAACTTCTTTTACTCCGGGAATGAACAGTGTCATCCCTTCATCCAGTGTGATTATGTCATCGGGGATCTGATTTTCACTTTTAAGCACCGCTGCATCAATTTTGTAAAGTTCGCTGACAGATTTTACGGTCTCGTTCTTCCTTACTGTGTGATAGACTCCAAATCCTGAAGTTGCACATGATACTGCAAAAATGAATAAACATGCTGATATTATTGCGTATTTCATTATTCTTTTATTGAACCGATGAGTTCGTTCAGAGTTTCTTTTTTGTGTGTCAGATAGTTTTCAAGACCGTCAACACATTCAGCCGCGATAGACGGATTTATGAAATTCCATGCACCGATCTGGACCGCTTTTGCTCCGACGATGAGGAAATCAAGCACATCTTCAAGGTTGCTTATTCCGCCGATGCCGATGACAGGTATTTTCACCGCTTTTGCTGTCTGCCAGACCATTTTAAGTGCTACAGGTTTTATTGCAGGACCGCTTAAACCGCCGATCTTATTGCCGAGAATGAATGTTCTTTTTTCACGGTCGATCGCAGTTCCGATGAGTGTGTTTATGAGTGAAACGCTATCTGCTCCGCCTGATTCTGCCGCCGCCGCAGTTGCTGTGATATCTGTTACATTCGGTGAAAGCTTTACGATAAGAGTTTTATCTGTGACAGATTTCACTGCTTTTGTAAGTCTTTCAATTAATTCAGGGTTTGCGCCGAAAGCACTGCCCCCTTTTTTAACATTGGGACACGAAAGATTCATTTCGAGAGCATCAATTCTTTTGTCGGCTGAGAGAATTTCAGCAAGTTTCACAAAATCTTCTTCAGTTCCGGCATAGAAATTGACGATTATTGCGCTTTTCACGGCTTTGATAGTCGGCATAACTTTTTCGAGGAACACTTTTGAGCCGCAATTTTCAAGCCCGATCGAATTGAGCATTCCTGAAGCAGTTTCCACAATTCTCGGAGCCGGATTTCCGCCGCGGGGTTCAATCGAGATCCCTTTTGTGCAGAAACCGCCGAGCCTGTCGAGATCAAGAAAGTCCTTGAATTCATGACCATATCCGAAAGTTCCCGAAGCAGTCAGTATCGGGTTTTGCAAAGTCATCTTTCCAATCTTTACACGAAGATCCATATCGTTCTCCATCAGTTCAGGGCTCAAAAACGGCTCAGTATATCAAAAAGATGTTTTTATGCAATTTGACTTTTGAATAACTAATGAGACATCAGGATTGATTTTTTTTCCAGTTTGAAATGACTTCCCAGTATTTCAAAAAATTATCTTTATTTTGTTCATTCATTAGTTCTGAAAAAGGAGCAGCTATTTCTGGCGAATGGTTTTTTGCTATTATTTTTTTAATTTCTTCCATATTCTCAGGGTATAAATTTTTTATAAAATCCTTGATGCTTTTCTCATATATATTTGAATCTTGTATTATGTTTTCTGTGTCGTCTTCGCTGTTTTGTATCTTGCTCAGAATAAGTCGCATTTGAATTACTCCATTATCTAGAACAATTAAGTTTAGAATTATTAAATTATAGATCATTTGAACAGCTTTTTTATTACCAGTTTTAGCCAGATCCAAAATTCCATCCAAAAGCCAAGAAAATTGTTGCCTTTTTTCTATATCAAATTCGATTATTTGTTGAGAAGTCGAAAAAGATAACAAGAAAGTATTGATTGTTTCAGGATTATTATTTTCAATAAGCATTTTAACAAAATTTTTGTTTTCAATAGCTTCTTGCCTTAGATGTTCGTTATATAATAAAGTTCTTTCATCTGAAAAAAGTAAAGGGGATAAAATCGCATCGAATTTTAACAGCCCATTTTTTTCAATACATAATGGTATCAGCTCTTCGATTATTGGTTTAAATCGTTCTTTTCTTTTTTCAGGAGTTAATCCTTGAAAAGTTGGGTTTAGTAAATTAAATAAATTTTGATAGTCAGAAAACTGTTTTCCCGGATTATGTGAGAAATTCTTAATCATTTCAATCAGAAATGGTTCTATCTTTTTGTGCATATCATCAGATGTTGCAATATAAAGTCCATTGATTTCTTTATCTGAATAAATATATTTTCTCCACAATGGTAGAAGTCTTTCATGTAAATTATTTTCTTCAATTATTTCAAAAGTTTCAACAGCGGTCTTTGTTCCATCCTCAAAGTAATCTTTACCGAGTTTTAATAATTTTTGATCACTAAATTTATCAGTTTTAAGAGTTTGAATCCTTTCAAGATATTCTTCTTTTATTGGTGGTTGCCTAAAAGATTTGTTAGACTTATTTGAAACAATATATTCAATGGACTTTGAGGAAAATTCCCTTTCAATATCAATCTCTTTTTTACCTTTTGTTCTTACGGTGTATTGATCTGTTGCAGTTTCTATAAATAGAAATGATTCTGAATTTGATAATATCTCTTTATACATCTTGAAATCTTGATTTTTTAATGCACACAACGAAATTAATCCGTCGATCTCAAACTCTCCTTTAATCTGATTCCATGTTTGCCACACTTCATTCAGAAGCCGTTTGATTTTTCTGGGTGTATTGTTCAATTTTGAAATAAATATGTATAAGTCTTCATCTTTTATGTATTTTGATACAATAATATCTTCGAGGGGTTTTTTTGAAGAATCCAAGAGTCCATACAAATTCAACCATTTTTCATGAGTGAAATGGAACTCATTTTTTTGTTTTTCTCTTTCTTCAGGTGTGTACGGATCAATATACCCATCTTTGTATAAGTTAATCAGTAGATTTCTAAATCGTTTGAAAACATATATACCAGAGTCCTCGTTGATAACCAGCGTAATTTTATTATCAATAATTCTATTAATTTCCTGATCGACTTCTTCTGCTTTTGAAATTGTGAGAATAAATTGAATGTTTTCTGAATTCTTAAATCTGTCAAGAAGAGGTTCAATTTTTAAAAGAGATCCTTTCGGGTTCGGATTTCTGTCAAGATCCTCAATAACTACAACGACTTTTTTGTTAATAATTCTGAGCGTTTCGTCCAATCTTTCTACAACTTTTTCAGGGTTGTAATCACTAACTCCTATTTTTAAAATTGATTCAATGATGTTGCTCGATTTTGACAATGCTTCCTGATATGCAGAAGGAATACACTGAAGATGAGTTATATCTACAACTGACGAGATTTCGTAAAGTATTTTTGACAATATCTGCTCTGGCAAAGATTTAACATCTCGCCCCCAGCTATCTATAAAACAGAAAATGTAAGGCGATTTCTTTTCTTGTGATAGTTCTTTTTCAATTTTTTTTAGCAGCCAGCTTTTCCCAATACCATAATCACCAAAAAGAAGAATGTTTCCATTGCTTTCGATGGAAGTTTTAATCTGGTTTTTATAGTTTTTTTCAGTTTCGAAATAATCATTGTCTTCAT
>DAOQAY010000097.1:0-11070 GCA_035354435.1 bacterium | reverse complement strand
CCAAAGCAAGTCCGTAAGTTCTTGAAACAGGATTGATCATCGGAGTGACGCTGGTTAGAGTGAGAAAACTAGGCTCAGCGCTGAGTTTTTCATATTTTGATGCTTTGGCAAGCATTATAATTCCGCGAATCATAAACAATAAAGCAGGCGGCATAAGAAAGCCTTTTGCTCCATAAATAAACAAAAACTTTCCTCCGCCACTATATTCTGAGTCTAAATCATCGTCTTTTTCATCATCTTTAAATGTGTTTTTATAATCATCAAAAAGTGAGAACATTGAAAAAGTAAGAATGGGAACTGAGACTGCAAGCATACATATCCCGGCAATTCTCAGAGATTTTGCGGACATTTTCTTTGCATTGGATTCAGCACCGGAATAAACAAAATATTCATTACTGGTAGTACCTAAATCAGCGATGTGTCTGATGTTGAAATTTTTTAATGATTCAGACTTGTTAATGTAATGATCCCCATTGAAATTCGTTGAAAACCCGGCACCGATGATTGAAAAACCGCTTATTAAAAGGGAGTACTGCAGCAATTCAGATGTTTCCCCGTTAAAAGCTTTGTTACTGATGAATATTCCACCACCGGCAATTGCAAGGGCGGACCCGATTGAAAAAAGAGCTATAGCTCCGTTTTTGAGACGATGTCCTGTTTTTGAATATCCTTGCGCCATTGAATTTATTTTTTCATCAACATTGCTCAAAGTCTGAGTGGTTATTTTTGAAAGTCTTCTTTTATCGACTTCGTTGTATTCTGCAACAAGCCCCATATTTTTATAGGTAATGCCGGCAAGATAATATTTTCTCTGGTAATCATACAGATCAGCGAGTTTTACAAAAACCTCTTTTTCCGGATAGCATTTCAAATATTTCTTTAAAGCCTTTTCAGCTTCACCGAACTGACCTCCAGATTTGTAAGTGTCTGACTGTATCACATATTTTTTATAGGCCTTTTCTTTTGGATAACAAATAGGATAAATTTCAAAAGTAAACAGAGATATTAATAAAAAAGAAATAATTGTATTTAGAAAAATCCGCAATCAAAAACCCCACAACTCAATATTCAACCGATGTAGTGTCTTTTAACACGGATATTTATTTTTTGGAAGAAAAACCAAATTTTCCCACCGCAACACACTATCTAACTGAGTTGTCTTAATCCCCTAACCTGCCGATAACAGTCATTTTCAAAAAGTGAAAAATTGACTTAAACAACATAACGGTTCAACTCGTTGTATTGTTCGCGACACAAATTTGATAAATTATTTCTTTATCTCTACGGTTCCGTCTTTGAATGTTATTTTGAATGATTCAGAGATGTTGAATGAGGCAAGTCTTTTAACTGTATGACTTTGCTGGTTGATTATGGCAAAGCCGCGTTCAAGCGGGCTTAACGGGTTGTTCTTTTCAAGTTCCATCTGGATATACGACAGTCTTTCAAAATTACGGAAGATTATTTCAGAAATGGCGTTACTTGCGGTCATGAGAAGTTTTTCGGTTCTGTGTAATGAACTGTTTATTACTTCTGACGGATTTTTCAATGAAAGCACAAGATTGTCAAGATACATGCTTTTGGTGTTAAGTACCGATTCTATTGATCTTTTAACAGAATAGATGGAATTCTCAACTTCCTGCAGGATGGCAAAACTGTCAGGAAATATAAGTTCTGCCGCGGCGGATGGCGTTGAAACGCTGTAACTTGCCGCCATATCGAGTATGGTAGAATCTGTTTCGTGACCGACGGCGCTCACTACCGGGTATTTACATTTAATGACCGCTCTGGCAAGTTCTTCTGAATTGAATGCATCGAGGTCTTCTTTTGCTCCGCCGCCCCGTCCGATTATCACAGCGTCAATATTTTCAAGCAGAGCGACCCTTTCCAGTGCCTTTATCAGATCTTTATGAGCATCTTTGCCCTGAACTGAAGAAGGTGCGAGTATTATTCTTGCCGGTGGAAACCTGTTTCTCGAAACTTTGATGATGTCGTGGATCGCCGCACCGCCTTCAGCTGTAATGACGGCAACAGTTTCTGGATATTCCGGCAGACTCTTTTTGTGCGAAGCGTCAAAAACCCCTTCGTTTTTCAGTTTTTCCTTGAGCATTTTCAACTGCATTGCTGCAAGTCCTTCACCTGCCGGAACGATAAGCGATGCGATAAGCGTTATTTCCGATCTGGGTTCATAGACAGATATCTTTCCATAAACAATGTATTCAGAATCGGCTTTGATTTCGGCATGGTTCAATCTCTGCTGATTTTTGAAAAGTGCACACCTGATCTGAGATTCATTATCTTTCAAAGTGAAATAGATGTGTCCTGAATAAGCTCTGCTTAAATTTGTGAGTTCACCTCTCACTGCGACAAATCCGAAAGCACCTTCGACGGCGTTTTTCAGGTCTTTTACGAGAATTGATACCGGAACAGCGATTTCATGCATCACAGGACTTTCTTTAATGCTTTCATTTTTATAACATTGGGAATATTTCTGCTTTTTGCTATTCTTTTCAGATCATTGAGCCTTATCACATCAAGAAGTGCCAGAGCTGTCTTTACAGGAGTTTTGGGGTTTGTGACCAGCGCCAGCTTGACCTGATAGCTTTTGCAAAGAGTTTTTGTTCCGGCAATAAATGAAATTATATCGATCGGGGCAGCTGCCTCTCCTGCGACTGATGCCACCTCTTTTTCAGTAATTCTCGGGTTGTTCAGAACTGCAAGAGCAATCTGTTTTCTCGGATCTTTGATCAGTATTTTTCTTACCTCAAGATTTCCCATCATTGCGATCTTGATCTTCTGTCCGATGGTCAGATCTTTCAGAGTTTGTACGATATTTTTTCTTCTTTCCATCATATCATCGGTGGTAAGACCTGTAAAAGCATCTTCTGATATGAGAAAATCAGGAAAATCAAAATTCTCGTCACCTAGCACGACAACATCTTCATCACCGCCAAAAGGAAGTGTTTCAGTTTCTTCAGCAATCTTTTCTTCCATCATTTCCGGAGCAACTTCGGCGATTTTTTCCTCTGACAGATATTGCAGCTGTTCATTGAACAGATCAGCAAGAACTGCACTGAAACTCATAAAAAACTTAATGAAGTCTTCTCTTTTGGGAAGCATGAAAATAACAAAATCCTTGTGAGTGATAAGTGTCTGCCAGAAATTTTCATCGGTCAGGCTGACATAGGTTAAAACCCAGTCAGGCTGAAGTTTGCCGGTGTTGAGGATCGTGATTATCAGTGCGGCATCTTTTCTGTCACCGGCAAGTTTAGTCAGCGCCATGACAGACTTTTCGCTTATTTCAGAGTTTATGTTCTTTCTGATCTCTGCATCGGAGTAATTTCTAAGTTTATCTGTAGCTTTTTTCCAGACAGCTTCATCGTCGTCGCCGCAGAAAAAAATGACTGCCTTTAAAAACTCATCCGCCGTGATCGGCAGCATACCGTCAAGAACTGCAATTTTCTGAGCCGAGTTTTGAGCCCTTCTCCACATTATATTTTCTCCCTGTTCAAACCTGCAATGATGTTAATCCCCTTTAAAGTAAGATCTCTGTCGAATTCGTCAATATATTTTGATGCGGTTGTTATGGCTCCAGCAAGTCCTCCGGTCGCAATTATCCTCGGTTTGAAGCTGATCTCTTTAAGCGATTCCTCGATAACTCTGTCCACCATTCCTACAAATCCGTAAAATACACCGCTCTGGAGACCTTCGAGTGTGGTCTTCCCGATAGCTTTAACAGGTCTGTCAAGCTCGAAACGGGGAAGTTTCGCAGTTTTCAGAGCCATTGCTTCCATTGATATCATGATGCCGGGCATGATCGCTCCGCCGATGTAATCCTTTTCAGGGGTGATGATGTCAAGAGTGATAGCCGTTCCTGAATCTATGATGAAACATCCTTCATCAAAATAATGTGCCGCCGCCGCCGCATTAGCTATTCTGTCTGCGCCCACTTCAGCCGGATTAACGACCTTTAAATTGATCCCGGAGTAAATGTTGTGCCTGATAAAAATAGGCTTTTTATTCAGAAATTCGATCGAAAATCTTTCCCAGATGTGATTCCATGTCGGTACAACAGATCCGATAATGCAGTAAGCTATATCATCGATCTCGATCTTTGAAAAAAGCATCAGCGAATGGATTTTTGAAGTGATGTCATCAACAGTCTGATTTCTGTCTGTTGCGATCCTCCATCTTTTAACAAGCACATCACTTTTATAAATTCCGATAACGGTATTGCTGTTACCGATGTCTACTACAAAATTCATTTATTTCCTTCCGTAAAAGTGTGTAAGCGCCTTTTTCATGTAGTAATGATCAACTGTTCCTGTTGTTTCTCTTATCGAATGCATTGCCCACATTGCATTTCCGACATCAACAGTTTTTATCCCCAGAGCGGCAGAACTCATCGGGCCGATCGTGCTTCCGGACATCACATCTGATCTGTTTGCGATCTTCTGAAACGGAACCTCCGCCTCAAGGCAGATCTGCTCAAATTCGGCACAGCTTTGCGCAGTTGTGGCATATTTGAATGACGAGCTGAATTTGATGACAGGACCTCTGTTCATGAAAACAGTATATGCCGGATCGTGTTTTTCAGGAAAATTAGGATGTTGAGTATGAGCACCGTCTGCGCTTATCAGAAAGCTTTTTGAAAGTGCAACGAAAATATCATCCTTACCTGCTGAAGTTACAGCGACAATTCTATCCAAAATTGTTCTGGTGAACGATGAATCGGCACCCATCGGGGTTTTTGAACCGATCTCCTCGTTATCAAAAAAAGCGGCAACAGTTGTCGCCACCGGATTTTTTACAGTTATGAATGATTCAAGTATTGCGTGGCACATTGAAAGGTCGTCAAGTCTTCCCGAGCTTATAAGTTCGCCATCTTCACCAGCGAATGAGCCTTTCTGAATATCATAGACGAAAATGTCCATTGCACCTATATTTTCAACTTTTTCTTTCAATTCCGAAGCGATCATGCTTTTCAGGACATTTTTTGCCTGAGAGTCCGTTGAAAGCACAGCCTGAAGATGATTTTGCGGATTGAATTCAAATCCTTTGTTCACTTCACGGTTCATATGAATCGCAAGGTTCGGAATAATTGCCACAGGTCTGTCGATATTGACAAGTGTGCTTTTGAAACCGCTTTTTCCTTTTACCATAACCCTGCCTGCGATGCCGAGATTTCTGTCAAGCCATGTGTTGACAATAGGTCCGCCGTATATTTCGGTAGTGACCCTGATGCATCCTGCCGATCTGTTCTCACCGTTTTCCTTGATTTTGAGAA
This sequence comes from bacterium, assembly GCA_035354435.1. GTDB lineage: Bacteria > UBP6 > UBA1177 > UBA1177 > UBA1177 > JAKLDO01. The sequence goes on along the minus strand of DAOQAY010000097.1, from coordinate 5,786 downwards.
GCGGACTGTCGGTGTGTGCTCCGGCGATCCTGAAACCTGTCTTGACCGGCTTATCTTTGCCGATAACGAATGATACGACAGATGAATCATTCCTTTTGACAAAGTATTTTCCACCTGACTTAAGAGTCCATGATTCGCACTCGCAAAGTTCGGTAAACCCATTTTTTGTGAGAGTTTTCTCAATATTTTCAGCAGCATGGAACGCAGTAGGAGAGTTGTCAAGAAATTCGATCAATGATTTTCCAAGGTTCTTAATTTCGGCTTTCATCACTACCCCCGGTAAAAGTTAAAAAAAACAGTCTTTATTTGTACTATAATTTTAAAACTAATTCAATTTTAACTGAAAAAGTGGCTATTCCGATAGTTTTCTGACAAAGAATGGTATGAGTTCTTCGTTCGATGGGTCTGTGATATTAAGTGCAGGGGCATAGAAAACGCCGTCGAGTTCCTTTTTTTCCGCTTCATCTTTGAGTGCTTTCGCATGATTGGGGTGATGAAGAAGTGCATAAAGGTCTGAGGGTTTGCCTGCGTTGTTATATCCGTTATTGACATAAATTTCGGGATCGTCAGGTGTCATAAGGTCAAGCATGTCGACGCTGTCCCTGTATGCCGTTATATCAGGCGTATATATTTCGTTGAGCGATGAAATGCCGTAAAATGAATATATCATCGACCCGAAGCCGAGGTTCACAACGCTTTGAAGAGTGATATCAAACGGTTTCAGTATTTCAGTTTCCCACCTGACAAGATCATAGGTTGCCTGAGTTTCAAGCGCGGCGATGGCGGATATCCTTGTAGATTCGCGAAGAACCGGATCTGAATTCATCGGGTCGGCCATGTCTTCATTGAAACCTATCCACAGACTCGTTCCGCCTCCGGCCGAAAAGCCGTACATCGCGACCTTTGTTTTATCCACATTCACAGTTCCTGCATTGTATCTCATGAACTGCAAAGCCCGTTTGCAATCGGACATCGGTTTTATGACACCCTCTTTATCGTCATTTGCAAGAAGCCTGTAATTAATTGTCGCAAAAGCAATGCCGTTCTGAAGGAGCGCCCTTATCACAAAAGGACCGCCTGCATTGTATGCCTCGCTTTTATCTCCGCCCGTAAACCCTCCGCCGTGAACGAAAATTACAAGAGGTGACGCTGTCGATGTTTCCGGAATGAACACATCAAAAGTGTTTGCAGATTCAGGTCCGTAAGCAATATCGGCATAGAATCTTGCCGGTATCCCTTCAAGATCGATCGGTGAAGGATCTGACGGAATTATCACAACATCGTCATCACTTTCCATATCGGGTCCGCTGTCAGGTTCACTGTCTGTGATAATAATATCATCATCATCGGACACAAAGTCATCGTCCAGTGAGTCTGATTCATCGTCGTTTTCAACAAATTCATCGGCACTGTCGGCATCTTCATCGGTTAAAATGATGTCATCCTCAGTGTTATCGGAAGTTTCATCGATCTGTTCATCAGCATCGGCATCGGTGAGTCCTGAAACAGGAACTTCTCTGATGGATTTGACGCAACCGGTTGTAAAAAGGAAAAGAATTGAAATAAGTACAGTCAGAAAAAATCTCATAATGCTCTCCGGCAATCAGCAGTTAGCTTAAGTCTTTGACGCATTTAAGATGAAAAAGTTTCCGGAATTATCAATCTTTGTGTTTTTTCGGTTTGTCTGAATCGTGTTTTTTAGGTGGATATTTTTTGTCGCCTTCTTTAGGTTTTTTATAGAATTTATCGCTGTCTTTTGAATAAGGTGCTTTTGAATCTTTGAAAGGTTTATGGTCTTTGTAAGGTTTTTTGTCTTTAAAAGGCGGTTTTCCGTCTTTTGCTTTCAGGTCGCCAGCCGGTTTTGAGTCACTTGCTGGTTTCGAGTCACCAGCCGGTTTAGGAGTGTATGGTTTTCTGTCGTTACTGTATTTTCTGTCATCGCTGTGCTTTCTGTCTGAATGGAACTTCCTGTCCGATCCGCCTCTAAAATTTCTGTCACGATGACTTCTGTTCCCGCCGTATCCGTCTCTTCTGAAGCTTTCTTTATCGCGCTGAATAAGCTGTCTGAGAGCTTTTTCAGTGAATCCTATCTGGTCTGGACCGGTTGTCTCATCATCACCAAGAAGCATAGAAGCCAACGCAACTGCAAGCGATTTAATATCCATTTCCTTTTCAAGTTTTTCAACAAGTGCAAGTCCGTCTTTATCCGGAGTCGAGTCGGTAAGTTCTTTTGCAAGTCTGTTTATTTTCTCAGCTCTGATATCTTTCAAAGTGGGAATGACTTTAAGCTCGATCGTTGATCCGACACTTTTTTCGATGCGCTGAATTGTTCTGAATTCTGAAGGAGTTACAAGAGTTATAGCCATTCCTTTGTGTCCGGCTCTGCCAGTTCTTCCAACCCTGTGAATATACATTTTGGCATCAAAAGGCATGTGGTAGTTGAAAACATGTGTGACATCGGCAACATCGAGTCCGCGGGCGGCGACATCTGTTGCAACAAGAATATCGATAAGACCTTTTCTGAAACTTGTCATAACCTGATTTCTCTGAGCCTGCTCCATATCGCCGTGAAGTGCTTTCGCATTGTATCCTCTGGCACCGAAATATGTGCTGAGCTTGTCAACTTCAAGCTTCGTCCTGCAGAAAACTATAGCTTTTTCAGGGTCCTGGTCTTCCATAAGTCTGATCACGGCCATTTCTCTTTCGTGCTCTTCAATGACATAATATGACTGTCCGATATCAATATTTGTCGATTCGCCGGTCGTCATTGCTCTTACAAAAACAGGTTCGTGCAGTATTTTCTGTGCAAGTCTTCTGATAGGTTCAGGCATTGTCGCGGAAAAAAGCATCGTCTGTCTGTTGTCAGGCAGAAATGTGAATATTTCCATGATATCGTCAAGAAATCCCATGTCGAGCATTTCATCTGCTTCATCAAGAACTACTGTAAATGGTTCATTTATCTGGATCTTTCCGGATTTAAGCATGTCAAGAAGCCTTCCAGGAGTTGCTGCAAGAACCTGAACTCCCATCTTGAGCAGTTGAAGCTGTCTTGAATATGAATGCCCGCCTAGGATTGTGCCTGTTTTAATCCCTGCAAACTTTCCAAGTCTGAAAATTTCATCACTTATCTGAGCTGCAAGTTCTCTTGTCGGAGTGACAACAAGCAGTTCTATTCCCACATCCTTTTTCATGTTGTTCATTACGGGAAGTCCGAAAGCTGCGGTCTTGCCTGTTCCTGTGTGGGACTGGGCGATGACATCTTTTCCTTTAAGAATAAGAGGTATCACCTGTTCCTGAATGGGACTCGGTACTTTAAATCCAGCTTCGTTAATTCCTTCTAAAATCTCTTTTTTGAATCCAAATGATTCGAATGTGCATGGAACTGTGTTTTCTTTAGTTGTCATTGTATTTTCCTTCAAAGAATCAAAACGGCAAAAAATCCGCAAAAATAATAAACGGGACCAAAAAGTCCGATGTTGTAAGGTACTTACGGAACTCAATTTGTCAAAGGTTATTTTAAGGCTTCCTTTAAAACTTTACAATAAGCTTCAACTAAATAAAATGCTCATGGTTTGATTTATAGGAGAATAGGGTGCTTAAAAAAGTTTGTCAGATAGTTATTTCAGGATTGTTGTTATCAGTGCTTTATTCATGCGGCGGTCCGGCGAGTTATACGACTCCTATCGTCAATTCAAGCGATATTGTCCAGAGTGATTGTATTGATTTTGAAGGAACTGAGCTTCCAGCGGAGGGATTCGAGGCAAAAGTGTCAGGCAGTGATGTCATCGTGACTCATTCCAATATTCCGGCTCCAAAGAACACGGTCATGGGGATAATTGATGTCGACGGTATTTATACATATGACGGCAAGTTCAACTATTACTACCTTGAAGGAGGCGAAGAATTTATAACTCTCTCTGAAAAATTCAGATATTCATCATCGGAAACGACTTGTCTTTATTCTTTGAAGGTAAAAATAACCAATGTTTCCGGCGGTATATATGATCTGATGCTGTTTGATGATAAAGGAAGACTTTCATTCAGCAAAGAAGTCAGGGTGAGATGAGATCAGAAAAAATCGTAGTTCTGAAGTTCGGAGGATCATCATTAAAGGATGATTCGTGCCTTCAGCGCGTTATTTCAATAATAAGTGACAGAATATCATCAGGTTATAAAGTCGTAACGGTCGTTTCCGCAAGAGGAAAGACTACTGAATCCCTGCTTTCTGACGCAAAGAACTATGCGCCGGAAGGAAATCCCAGAGAATTTGACATGCTTCTTACAACTGGTGAAAGGGCGAGTGCGGCGCTTGTTGCAATGGCTTTATCATCAAAAGGTATTCCGTCAATATCTCTCACCGGATCACAGGCCGGGATCATAACGGACGATAATCACACCAACGCAAGAATAATCGAGATCAGACCTGACAGGGTGATTTCTGCATTGAAAGACGGACTTACTGTTATTGTGGGCGGTTTTCAGGGAGTAAGTTTTAAAAAAGAGGTTACGACACTTGGAAGAGGCGGAAGTGACACAACGGCGGTCGCTCTTGCCGCAGCGCTTGATGCTGAACTTTGTGAGATATTCAGTGATGTTGACGGTGTTTACAGTGCAGACCCTGCCAAAGTGCCTGATGCATACAAAATCGATAAGCTCAGTTATCAGGAAATGCAGGAACTTTCAGAGGCCGGGGCGCAGGTTCTTCATTCCCGTGCGATTGAATTTGCAAAAGAAAAAGGGATAGCGATTCATTGTAAAAGCACATTCGACCCCGAAAATCCCGGAACGGTCATTCACGGGTTTGAAAAGAGAGAAAAAATAAGAAAAGCCGGTGTGGCGTACGAAAAAAATGTAGTACTTATACATGCTTATGAAAATGATGCGAAAGGGCTTAGCACGATAAATGATGTGCTGTGTTTCTGCAGAGATAAAAATTCAGCTGTGAAGCAGATATCTTTTCATAAAGGATATAATGACAGTCTGGTCGGCAGTTTTATTCTGTCGCGGAAAGAAAACTATTCATGCGATGCGCTGTTAGCCGAACTGAGGTCCAGATTTGCTGAAAATATTGTCATTTCTGAGGATCTTTCAGCAGTTTCAATAGTAGGTGAGGGGATTACAGATAGATCTGATACACTTCTTGAATTTATCCGGTTGATGAGGGATAACAACATAGCTCTGTCCGGATTTCACACAAGTTCTTTCCGTATAAGTCTTCTTGTAAATACTGAAAATCTTGAAAAATCTTTGAATCTGCTTCATAAATACTGTGTAGATTAAATATTCGGAGCGTAAATAAAATTCGGGAGATTTTTAAATGAGTAAATTTTTTGTTGTTTTTATTCTGATCTTTTTTGCCGTTTCATGCGGTTCGACCACAAAAACAGTTGCAAAATCTGACAATGATGACGAAAGTGTCAATGATTCTGACGCTGTTGCATGCACTGACGGCAAAACAAAATGCACGGATAATTCAGTATTCAAATGTGACAGCTCTGAATGGGTTGAATGGGATAACTGCACTGCACAGGAAAAAGTTTGTGCCGTGAAAGAAGGTGTAGCGCAGTGTCTTGCCGATACAGGTGATACCGGAAATACCGGAAACACCGGAGATACCGGCAACACTGGCGATACCGGCAATACCGGAGATACAGGCGATACCGGAGATACCGGCAATACTGGAAATACCGGCAACACTGGAGATACAGGCAATACCGGAGATACTGGCAACACCGGAGATACTGGCAACACCGGAGATACTGGCAACACCGGAGATACTGGCAACA
>DAOQAY010000096.1:0-11381 GCA_035354435.1 bacterium | reverse complement strand
AAATACGGTGTCAGGCTCGATGAGATAAAGCACAGGCTTTCGGAAAGGCAGAAAAAGATACTTCTTGAATGCTATCTGATGGTATTCAGGCAGTTCCATGAAGTGTGCATAAAAAAACATTACAGCTGTGAGCTTGTGGCAAAGTGCGAAGAGGTGGAAAGGCATTTGAGAAGAGAGAAACGGCTTATTTATTCGCTTCTTTGCAAGGAGCAGGACCATGATTATGAAAAGAGACTTATTCTGATAGACATACTTTCGGAATACAGCAAGTTCAATCATTCGGTGAAAAGGATAGCGCAGGTCAACCTTGATGTAATGGAAGGCCGCGGGATATTCCTGTGGGAGCCGAAATGTGAAAGACCATGAGCTTTAAAGAGAGAACGGAAATAATTTTCGGTCCTGAAAAGATGGCCATTCTGGAGAAATCCTCGGTTGCTGTCTACGGACTCGGCGGAGTCGGTGCTGTTGCGGCTGTAACCCTTGTTAGAGCAGGGATAGGGAAAATAATGGTGACTGATTTTGATACAGTGAACGAATCAAATCTCAACAGGCTTATATTCGGTTTCAATTCGACTGTCGGAATGAACAAAACGGAAGTTTTCATAAAAACGGCGCAAGATATCAATCCTAGTGTTAAAATAGAGGTGTCGTCCGCTTTTATGCATGGGAGCGATGCCGCAGTTAATATTCACAAAGCGGATTTTCACATTGATGCTATTGACAGTCTCAATCCTAAAGTGAATCTGATCATTGCACTTCTTGAAAGTGATCAGAAATTTATTTCATCAATGGGGACGGGCGGAAAGATCCATCCGGAAATGCTTCAGATCGCCGATATCTGGAAAACAGATGTGTGTCCGCTTGCAAAGTTTATAAGAAAAAGGCTCAGAAATCGCGACATAAAAAAAGGATTTCAAGTTGTTTTCAGCAAAGAGAATCCAGTCGATCCGATAGATAATGATGAAGAGAAAGATGATCTGAATTCAGGAAGAACAAGAAAGACACAAGGCTCTGCACCGTTTGTACCTCAGGCGGCAGGTCTAATTCTTGCAAGTTATGCAGTAAGATGTTTAATGGAAAAGGGGGAAGAATGAAAGAGTACGCTATTCCGAAAAACCGGTTCAAAGGATTTTATCATTTCAATTCTATTGATTCGACAATGATAGAGGCTGAAAATTTTATTAAAAAAGGGGTTCGAAGCGGTATTGTTCTTGCAGATATGCAGAGTGACGGATACGGTCGGAACTCAAAGTCGTGGTTCTCTCCGGATAACGGGAACATTTACTTTTCTTTCTTTGAGAAAATTGATCCGGCTTCACAAATTGAATTGATCCCTCAAAGGACGGCTCTTGCAGTATTAAATACGATAAAACATTTTGTTAAAGATCTGCCGGTCAACTTGAAATGGCCGAATGACATTCTTGTCGATATGAAAAAAGTGTCCGGAATTATTGCTAAAACTGTTCAGCATGGCTCAGACAGATTTTTTATCTGCGGCATAGGGGTCAATGTCTATATGCCGGAATGCGGTGAATTCAATCACACATGGGAAGTCGGCTCGATCTTTGACAGCAACAATGAAATAACGACACAAACCGTCCTCTCAAAGCTCATTGAAAAAATAGATTCAGCCTTTTCAGAGAACAGTGCTGAAATAAATTCCGCATATCTTGACGAAATATCATGGATGAAAGGAAAGCGGATAAAATTCACACAGGACGGCATCAATTTTGATGAAGGCATCATCACCGGATTCGGCATCGACGGATCGGAAGTGACCGTTCTTATTGACGATATCGAAAAAGAGTTCTCCACGCTTTCTATTTCAGGGATAGAGTAATTTACTGAAGAAGTGATATTACTTTATCGAAATCGGCTTTTCTATCAGTATATTTTTCTGAATATTCTTTAGCAAGGTCAAGTGCACTCTGTCCGGCATTGCTTTTCATGGTTTTGTCAGCACCTTTTTCAACGAGCATCTGAATTACTTCGGCATTTCCGCGGAGTGCTGCGACCATAAGTGCAGTCTGTCCCTGTCTGTCGGCAGCATTGATACTTGTTCCGGCATCAATGAGAATCGCGGAAACCTGAGGGAATCCGCTCCAGGCCGCCCATGTCAGAGCTGTCCAGCCGTCTTTGTCTGTAAGATTGGGATCTGCTTTATTTTCAAGAAGAAGTTTCGTAGCTTCAATTCGTTTTGCTTCATTCTTTTTTACAACTTCAGCACTTTTAAAATTGACATAAGCAGCCCACATAAGAGGAGTTCTGCCCTGTTCATCAACAATATTTACCCTTGAGCTTGTCTGGGAAATATCTTTTTTCATCTGCTCAATGTTGTTCTGAATGATCGCTGCAATTATAGGATCAGTCTGAACGCCGCCTCCTTTCAATAAGTTGACAGCATATAAACTGACAACTGCAAAAACAGAGCTGAATGTCATAAGGATAAGTGCATCTTTTATTATAGGCATATATTTTTTCATAATATTCTCCTTTAGTGTGCTGCATCAGCAGGTTTGTCATTGTCGGGATTGTCTGATTTCAAAAAATTGCGAAGCGCAACTATTGCAATCGGGCTTATTGCGGCAAGTACAAAATAAATCATCCACATCCACTCAGGACTGTCCATATAGCTGATGTTGCCGGTATCTATTTTAGCTCTGATACCTTCATAGGAAAAGCCTGCGATCAGAATGCCGCTGACAAATCCGTTAATGGGACGGGCAATGAACATAGGGAGAGCCGACAGCCCCATGTATGAGGCCACCTTGTCTTTCGGGGCAACTGTGGCACAGTATTCAACAAAACGGGGTGAGAAAATAAGTTCACCGATGGCAAAAACGAAAATTTGAGCCACGATAATATAAATATAAGCCTGGTTCATGTTTTCAACTCCGGGGATGGCAAGTATCCAGCTATTAGGAACAGCAAGGAAAAGAAGTGACAATGCTGAAATCGCCATACCGAAAACAAGGAGTTTTACAGTGTCGAACTTGTTGATTATCGGGATCAAAAGTATAAGGCCTACAACAATGATGAGCGGATTAAGCGAGTTGACAAGTCCAAGCTCGAAATCATTATAAAGCGTTCTTAGATAATATTTAGGCATAACCATTGTCTGATGAGTGAAAACGAGTCTTACTCCAAGTGTAAGAACAAGAAAAAGAACCAGTTTCTGGAAAGCGCTTTCCTTCCATACTTCAGCAAAGATTTGCAACGGTGTTTTTTCCGGAGTCGGATCGGCTGCTTTTTCCGCAGCAGTTTCTTCAGCATGTTTATTGGTAATGAACCATGCGCAAACAAAGGTCATGACGGCCATTGCAAAACTGAAATCAAATATCATCAGGTTGCCTTTAACTGTTCCGAACATATTGCGCAGGCCGTCAAAAACAACAGCCCCGGCAAGCATTGCACCAACATTCATAATGAGGTAATAAACATTGAAACCTGTACTGCGGTTTTCCGGAGTTGTGTAGTGGCGGAGTGCGGCATTGGTGTTCGTTACCATGGTTGCAGTGCCAAGCGCCATAACAATAAGCAGTGCCATTGTGACATATTTAAGCGGCTCACCTGTCATCAATTGCGGTGCAAGACCCATGCCGAGACGGGAAATAATGAGCAATGCCGTGGCAATGTAATATGTTTTTTTAACGCCGAGTGTGTCGCATATGGAGCCGACAGTGAACATGAATGCAGTGATAAACATAAAGAAGATGCCCTGCCAGATACCTGTTTCCATATCACTGAATCCGACATTGTCATTCAGATAAAGTGACAGAACGATAATGATAGAGAAGTAAGCAAGACCGTCAAAGAACTGGATTGCGTTAACCATCCAGAAATCCTTTGAGACGGTTTTCATGATTTTGAATTCAGCAAAGTAATTTTTGATTCCTTCCAACATAAAAATATCCTCCAAAAAAAAGTCGGCTAAGTCTCCTAAAAAAAAGATTACAAGTCAAAATAATTTAAGATAAAAAACATGGTGAAAGGTAAAGATAAAAATAATTTTGCTTTCTTTCAAGTGTTTTGATAATGTCTGGCGTCTTTTTTTGTAATCGTTTTTTTTTGGAGAAAATTATGAAGAGATTAATTACATTTGTGATTTTAATTGCAGTCGCTTCAGTTATGTCGTGTCAGAAAGTTCAGAAAGCTGAAGAAAAAGCATTAACAAAACAGGATCTTGATGGTAATGCGAAGTCTAAACAGAGTTATGCTCTCGGTCTTGATGTTTCGACAAATTTTAAATCAAGAGGACTTGAGCTTGACAACAAATTCTTCATTGAAGGTTTCAAAGCAGGTCTCGGTGAAACAGCCGCTCTTATTACTGATGAAGAGAAAACAGCCGCTCTTACTGAACTTCAGAATGAAATGATGAAGAAAATGCAGGAAGAGATGACAAAGAAATCCACAGAGAACAAAGCAAAAGGTCTTAAATTCCTTGAAGAGAACAAAGCAAAACCGGGAATCAAAGTTACCGCATCAGGTCTTCAGTACAAGGTGGATAAAGAAGGCACTGGTCCAAATCCGAAAGCTGAGGATATGGTTACAGTACATTACAAAGGTACACTTCTTGACGGAACAGAATTTGACAGTTCCTATAAAAGAAACGAGCCTGCAAAATTCCCGCTTAACAGAGTCATTAAAGGATGGACAGAAGGCGTGCAGCTTATGAACAAAGGCGCAAAATACACATTCTACATTCCTTCAGATCTTGCTTACGGTGATTACGGCAGTCAGAATATAGGACCGGGCGAAACTCTTATTTTCGAAGTTGAACTTATCTCTTTTGAAAACGCTCCGGCTGAAAAAACCGAAAAAAAATAATAGATCAATTCAAACAACAGACCGGCAACTATCTGAAATAACTACCTGTTTGTGATTAGCAACAAAAGCTAATAACATCGTCTTTCCACTTGATTTTTCATTCTCTTGGTGATACATTCCCTTGTGCATTCGTTATTTCATTATTAATCTTTGGAGGAAAAGATGGCAGCGAAAGGGTTTGTTGAAATTTCAGTAGAGGGATGCAAAGGCTGCGGTTTGTGTGTTCACTACTGTCCTGTTAAATGTCTTGCGATCAAAATGGATGACACCAATTCATTCGGTCTTCACTATTCCTACATTGTGGAACCGGAAAAGTGTATCGGCTGTGCCAATTGTGCGGTGATATGTCCCGATGCGGCAATAACCGTTTACAAGCAGGTTAAGTAATTTGCTAATATAATTAATAAGATGGAGGCAAAAGTGTCCAACAAGAAGATAGCGTTTATGAAAGGCAATGAGGCTCTGGCAGAGGCAGCTTTAAGAGCCGGTATGACTGGTTATTTCGGATATCCTATCACTCCGCAATCCGAGGTTATTGAATATCTTTCCAGAGAGGTTCCCAATCATCCGAAATGTGTTGTGCTTCAGGCAGAAAGCGAAGTTGCTGCCGGAAATATGCTTTACGGGGCTGGCGGAGCAGGTGCAAGAGTTATGACAACAACATCATCTCCGGGTTATTCATTGATGCAGGAAGCGGTTTCTTATATTGCATGTGCCGAAATTCCGGCAGTTTTTGTAAATGTTCAGCGCGGTGGTCCCGGTCTCGGAACAATTCAGCCAAGTCAGGGTGACTATTTTCAGGCTGTTAAAGGCGGCGGTCATGGTGATTACAGGCTTATTGTTCTTGCTCCTAACTCAGTTCAGGAAATGGTCGACCATACTGTCATGGCTTTTGATCTTGCTGATAAATGGTGCAATCCTGTTCTCATACTTTCTGACGGTGCAATCGGTCAGATGATGGAAAAGATAGAACTTCCTGAACCTTATGAATTCAGAAGTGCTGAGGATATGAGAGCCGACAAGCCTTGGGCTACAAACGGAAAGAATGGAGGAAGAAAGAAAAATCTTCTTACTTCGCTTAATATAAAGTCTGATGAGATGGAAAGAAAAAATAACGAACTTCAGGCAAAATATGCAAAGATAGTTGATTCCGAAGTGCGTTATGAAGCGTATCATACTGATGATGCTGAGATAATCATCAGTGCATATGGTCTGTCAAGCCGTATCTGTAAAAAAGCTGTTGATCTCGGTAGAGAACAGGGGATTAAAGTCGGATTGCTCAGACCGATCACACTGTGGCCTTTTCCGTCAAAGAAGATTAGTGAGCTTGCAGCCAAGCCGAGCGTAAAGATGTTTATGACAATTGAAATGAGTGTCGGACAGATGGTTGAAGATATTCAGCTTGTTGTAAACGGTCGCAAACCGGTTTATTTTTATGGCAGAACAGGCGGAATTCTTGCTACGGCAGAAGAGATACTTGATCAGATCAAAAAGAAAATGTAGGAGGGACATAAAAATGAAAGAAGGATATGAATTAGTTTATAAAAGACCGGGTACTCTTCTTGACACAAGAATGCATTACTGTCCCGGATGTTTTCACTCGACACTTCACAAGATCATTATGGAAGTTGTTGAAGAGATGGGGATTGCTGATGAGATTATCGGTGTAAGTCCTGTCGGCTGTTCAGTTTTTGCCTATGATTATATGGATATAGATTTTCAGCAGGCTGCTCACGGCAGAGCCTGTGCTGTTGCAACCGGAATAAAAAGAACTCTTCCTGATAAGTTTGTTTTCACATATCAGGGTGATGGTGACCTTGCCGCTATCGGAACAGCTGAAACACTTCATGCCTGCAACCGTGGCGAAAAGTTCTCCATTTTCTTTGTAAATAACGCAATTTACGGCATGACCGGCGGGCAGATGGCACCGACCACTCTTGAAGGTCAGAAAACAACAACAAGTCCTTATGGAAGAGACCCGAAACATGTAGGTTATCCGTTGAAGATGGCTGAAATGATCAGTCAGCTTCCCGGTGTTGCATATTGTGAAAGAGTTACACTAGATACTCCCGCAAATGTCAGAAAAGCAAAAAAATCAGTCAGAAAATGTTTTGAGATCCAGAAGCAGAAACTTGGCACGACTTTTCTCGAAGTTGTTTCGAACTGCCCTTCAGGCTGGAAGCTTGCTCCTGTTAAAACGCTTGATTTTGTAAAGGACAATATGCTTCAGTACTATCCGCTTGGCGTCAAAAAAGATGTCACAGCTCAACAGAATTAATTAAGGGAGGAAATGATATGCTTGCTGAAATGATTTTTGCAGGATTCGGTGGTCAGGGCGTTCTTTCGATGGGGAAACTTCTTGCCTATGCTGCAATGAAAGAAGGTAAGGAAGTAAGCTGGATGCCTTCATACGGACCTGAAATGAGAGGCGGAACGGCAAACTGCATGGTGAATATCAGTGATATTCCGATATCAAGTCCGATAGTTCAGGCTTATGATGTTGCGATTGTTTTCAATCTTCCTTCTCTTAAACTTTTTGAGTCCAAAGTGAAACCCGGCGGAATTCTTATCTGGGAAAGTTCCACGATCAAGGAAGCTCCGACAAGAAAAGATATAAGAATTTTTGCAATTCCGGCAATTGAACTTGCCACCAATAAAATCAAGAATACACAGGTTATGAACATGATAACACTCGGTACGCTTCTCAAAGCTAACCCGATGGTCAAAGTTGAATCTCTTATTCTTGCACTCAAAGACACGCTTCCTCCCCGTCATCACAACATGATCCCGATTAATGAAGAAGCCATCAAACTCGGAATGAGCCTCGTTTAAATTCCCTGACTAATAATTGATATTCTTCCTTAAATCAGTAAGAACAATACGGTTTAACAGGGAGGCTCTTTTATGATAATTGACATCTGTTTTGCAATTTTTCTTCTGCTTACAATGCTTGCGGGATCAATTTCCGGAGGATTCCGTGAAATATTGAAATTTGTAGTATTTATTGCCGTTTTTATCATTTTCAATATTCCGTCATTTCAAAGTACACTTATTCAGATCTCAGGAAAAGAAAATTATACGGCGTTTTTCATAATATGCTTTCTGATTGTTTATGCCGTTTTTTATCAGATTCTTTATTTTTCATTGAAAGGTTTGATAACAGAAAAAGAGGGTGTGGCTGGCGGATTGAATAAACTGCTTGGTGTAATATTTGGATTTTTAAGGGGAATTGTTATTATCATTGTGATAATATTTATTTTTGAGGCACTTTTGGAAAGGGGCGTTTTTACAGAGTTAAGAGCATCAGCATATGATTCGATTTTCTATAGTGTTGTCAGAAGTATTCTTGATAAGACGGATTTTCTTTTTTTCTGATTCACTTTGAGAACCACAGTTTCAGATAGCCGAAATATAAAGAAACCAGAAGAATCGTGAACATTATAAGTGCGCCGATCTTCGGTCCGATTAGTTTTCTGCCGGCTTTAACCAGTTTTTTTGAAATGGCGCTCATCCAGCTGTTGAGATAACGGTACATAGGATAAAGTACAAGCACAATGGCCGCCATTCCTATCATTGTTGCAATTTTTGGGGAAAAGTTCAGCCTGTAATAATTAAGTACGGCATTTGAAATAAATCCGGACATCAGATTCGCCGCAAGTATCGTAACTGTCATCAGCATGAGTTTGTACATTTTATGACTCCGTAAGAAATAACGGCTGAATATTACAGAATGGAAATAATTTTTGAAGAAAAAACAGATTCTTGACACTGACATTCGGAGAAATATACTTATAACTGCCTATTTAAACTAGAGAAAGAGGTGAGAGAATGCAAAAAACTGCTTTAACTGTTGCTGCCGCTCTGTTCATGCTTGCTGTTTCATGCTCAAGCGGCGGGAACGACAGAAAAGATGATGAGTTATTTAACGATGAAAACCAGCAGAGTGACAATGACATGAGTTCAGGTGATACAGATACGGTAACTGACATTGAAATCGGTGATGATGCAGATACCGCAGATGCTGAAGCTGATACGGATGAAGATGTTCAGTCCGATGAAACACCTGACAGCGATTCGGTAACTCAGTGTTCAGCGCCTTCGGAAATGACGGAATACAATAAAAAACCCTATGCAAAAATGAGAATTTACCAGAATCCTGCCGAAATGGAGGATTATTCCGATGAAGATATCATTGATGATTCTGAAATTGGCGATACGGATGAAATTGAAGGATATCCTGATGAAGATCCAGCGGGTGTTGAGATGTCTTTCGAAGCGGAGTTCGGCACAGTTTCATGGGAAGGCGGAAGTTATGACATTAATGCAATGATAATGCCCGATTTTGAATCTGAAGATGAAACTGCTTATATGCTTTTTGTGCAGGGATTTGAGCATCAGACAGGTGATTCGGACTATGGCAGGTGGTTTATTTTCATGATGGATGCCCAGACTCTAAAAGACATGAAGACGGACGGATTGAACAAGATTGCGATCAGTCCTGAAAATGCCGCACTTTTCCTGATAAATGATTTTGAAGAGAGCTCAATGAAAAAATCATGCACAGAAGCGATAATCAAAACCGGTGAAGTATATGCCTGCCACGACCCGGCATCAAATTACGGAATGTATGAATTCATGGATCTCTGGTTCACATTCGACCTTGAGACAGATGAGGCTGAAATACTCACACAGACAGAAAAAGAAACTCTTTGTGACTGTAATGACCTTGACGGTGATCCGGTCGATTGCGAAACAGGACTTCCGCTCGAAACTTCTGATGATGATGTGATTTAGCCTTTACTGGTTGATTTTTTCCCTTCCTTAAATAATATGTCACCGTGCTAACTGTTTATGGAGAATAAGATGTCAGTTTACAACGAGTTGAAAAACCGCGGTTTTATTTCAAATGTGACTGATCCTGAGATTGAGAAATATCTTGATGAGAATAAGGTTGCAGTCTATTGCGGTTTTGATCCGACTGCTGACAGTCTTCACATCGGGAATCTTGTGCCTTTGATGGGACTTGCACATTTTCAGAGATACGGACACAGGGTGCTTCCTCTTATCGGCGGAGCGACAGGAATGATTGGCGATCCGAGCGGGAAAAGCGAGGAAAGAAATCTCCAGACGATATCTCAGGTTCTGCATAATGCCGAAGCGATAAAGACTCAGATGGAGGCAATACTCGATTTTAAAGGTGATCATCCTGCTTTCATGGTGAATAACTACGACTGGACTCACGGAATGTCAATCATAGACTGGCTGAGAGATGTAGGCAAACATTTCACGATCAACTATATGCTGGCGAAAGATTCCGTAAAGAGCCGGATTTCCTCTGAAAATGGAATTTCTTACACTGAGTTCAGTTACATGACTCTTCAGTCATATGATTTTTTGTATCTTTTCAGGAATTACGGATGTACTGTGCAGTTCGGCGGTAACGATCAGTGGGGAAATATTACTGCCGGTCTTGAACTGATAAGAAGAGCCGATAACGGAAAGGCATTCGGAATGACCTTTCCTCTGATAACTACTTCAACAGGTGAAAAGTTCGGTAAAAGTGCAGGGAATGCTGTGTGGCTTGATTCCGAAAAAACAAGTCCTTACCAGTATTACCAGTACTGGATAAACACCACTGATGAAGATGTCGAAAAAATGTTGAAACTGTTCACATTTATTGATGTTTCTGAGATTGAAAAAGTGTGTGAAGAACATAAAAAAGAACCGCATTTGAGAGTTGCGCAGACACTGCTTGCCAAAGAGGCTACAAAAATAATGCATGGAGAAGAAGGTTTAAAAAGTGCGGAAGCTGCAAGTGCAGCGCTGTTTGGCGGAGATCTCAAAGGTCTGAGCGAGAAAGAGCTGAAAAGCATATTCAATGATGTTCCTTCTACAGTGGTCGAAAAAGATGAAATGAACAACGGCATAAACATATCCGATCTGCTTGTTAAAACCAATATGCAGCCTTCAAAGGGAAAAGCGAGAAGCATTATTCAGCAGGGTGGGTGCTACATCAATAACGAAAAAGTGACAGACCCGGAAATGATGCTCAATTCCTCAAATCTTATGCACAAATCGATGCTTATAATCCGTTGCGGAAAGAAAAATTATCACCTTGTCAATGTTGCAAAGATCTAACTGATTGATTTTTTTCCTGTTCAAAGTACAATTCTTCCGGGGTGAGGCTTCCCGGCGGACTAAAATGTAAAATTTTTCGGAGATAATGATGAGCGAGGCGTTAAAGGGATTTTTTATTGTGATGGTCGCAATGACCTTTTTCATGACTGCATGCACCAGTGACGAAGGTGACGGTGATAATCTGATCGATAGTGACCTGATCGGCGCAAATGACAACGGCGGTCTTCCCGATGACAATGTCACGACTGATGACAATGTGACTCCTGATAACAGCGGTCTTCCCGATGAAGAGGAGGATGAAGATATTCTGCCTGAGCTTGATAGCGACGGTGACGGAATTCCCGACAGCATAGAAAAACCGGGCGGTGTCGCAGTCGATACAGATGATGACGGAACTGCCGACTATCTTGATGAAG
>DAOQAY010000095.1:0-11455 GCA_035354435.1 bacterium | reverse complement strand
AGGAGGAATTTTATGTCGCTGCATGAAATCATTTATTTATAGTTGACTCCATTGATGATATGTTAAATTCAACACAACAAAAGGGATTATATTGGCAACGGCATCAAAATCAAGAGGATTTAAAAGACTTTTTCGATGGATTGAGAGCATATATAATTTCTGATGGTTTCGATTCTATCATTGTGCGGATCTTCAAGTATCATATCAGAAATTCTCCTTTCTTTATTTCTGTAAGCCCACAAAGCAAGACATCGGGTTCCAGCAACTGGTCGAAAACCCAGATTCAGAAGAGTGAAAAATCTAGCTGTGGACCATGTAATGACTGTTGTGCCGGGTTCCAGTTCCTTGAGATCGCTACATTTTACGGCTCTTTTCTTAAAAAATTCAGACACATCGACAGTTCCGGGTCCGGAAAGTATTTTTACCTGCATGTGTCTGTTAATCCGATCTGTTTTATCCATAATGGAAACATAGGCTTTTACAATATTGAGCGGATAACGGAAATGAAAAAGATATTTTGTTGGAATTGTTTCAGGTGGCGGGTCAATTGCAAGCAGTCCGTTAAAATTTTTTGCAGTAGATTTTTCAGTAATCATTCCGGTATGATGCCTGTTGAGCTTATCAAGATCTGACCCTATGTCCAGAGATCCTTCCGAATAGACAATATTATCAGAATCGTCAAGAAATCCGAATGAATGGAAGGGGATGTTTTTCCGGAAAAACAGCTTTTTCAGATAGAAATTAGAACTGCTGTAGTCATTTTCAATAAAGTAATTTTCATTGCTGTTTGGAGAAAATATGCCGTTTCCTGAAGTTGCGCTGTCGATTTTGATCAGACTGGTTCTAATGTCGAAGTTCAAAAGGGAATCCATTACCCTTTTTGAAATGGAACTGTCAGAAGATGTAGATATCACAACTGCACTTTTCATGGTTTGATATTAAACAGAAAAATAAAAAACGCTATAAATTGATAAAACTTAATTGCATGGTAGAATCAGCACGATTTTGGAGAGGTTATGAGCATAAAATTCAGACGCATCGTTTTCTTGCTGATTTTATTTGGTTTTTCAGTTTTTTTATCAGGATGTGAAGACAAAAAAGTCGATATTAAGGTGCCGGTAGAAGGTTGCGGACGGATCATTAGCACTGCTCCCAGCATTACTGAAACTCTTTTTGCCCTTGGTCTGGGTTCAAATATTACCGGTGTGACTGGAAACTGTCACTTTCCCGATGGTGTGGAAAAAAAAGCTAAAATTGGTGAAGTGCTTGACATCAATATGGAATCTGTTCTTATGTTGAAACCTGACACAGTGTTTGTTTTAAGTGCAAATCAGAGCCTGAAAAATAAACTGGGATCTTTGAAAATAAAAACAGTTGTTATAGATCAGTCAACAATTGACGGTTTTATGGCATCGCTTGATATTATCGGGAAAGAATGTCTTGTCGAAGAAAAAGCGACTGAGTTGAAAAAGAGTATTTCAGAACGGATGACACCTTCGAAAACCGCAGAGTTAAAAAAAGTAATGATTGTTGCAGGCAGAGATTATTTTTCGGAAAACATAAAGGATGTCTATATCGCAGGAAATGACAGATTTTACAGCGAGTTACTGAAATTTGCCGGAGCCGGTAATGTTTATCATGGCGATCTGAGCTATCCGAAGATTCAGCTCGAAGGGATAATTTCAATGAATCCCGACATTATAGTTGATGTTGTAACTATTGGAAATGAGTGCGAAAAACAAAAAGAAATGTTTTTGAAAAGCTGGTCGTCGCTTTGTGATGTCAATGCAGTTAAGAACAACAGGGTTTTCATTGTATGTAAAGATTACTGGTCAATTCCAGGTCCTAGATTTGTTAATATTATTGAAGAGTTGTCTGAAATGGTGAAGTAATATGATAAAAGTTGAATCACTTGGCGTAACAATAGGAAATAAGAAAATAATTGATGATATTTCATTTTCTGCCGCAAATGGAGAGAATATTTCGATAATCGGGCCTAACGGAGCAGGGAAGACGACACTTCTCAAATTGATTGCAGGTTTGATCGATTGCACTGGAAATATATTGATCGAGAATAAAAACATCAAAGAAATAGGGCATATAGATAGAGGCACAAAGATTTCATTCATTCCTCAGGGAAGCGATATCGACGGAGAATTTACGGTTAGAAGTTTTGTCGAACTTTCAAGGTTTCCGTATAGAAAACCATGGGAAAGTATCAATTCAAAAGATACGGAACTCGTTGAAAATGCAATATATATGACTGAATGCACAGAGTTTGCAGATAGAGAGATGGGTTCGTTGAGCGGTGGCGAAAAACAGCGCGTTCTTATCGCCGGAGCAATTGCACAGGACTGTCCTGTAATACTTCTTGATGAACCGCTGACATATCTTGATCCTGTTCAAAGGGATAAAATTACAAAACTCATTGATACTATTTCGAAAAAGGAGAACAGGCTGGTCATAACTGTAACTCATGAAATTAACGAGGCTTTAAGCTTTTCTTCAAGAATACTGGTAATGTCGCAGGGACGACTGGTTTTTGATGATGTTCCGGAAAAACTTATGGTTTCAAATGTGCTTGATGCTGTTTTTGCTACAGAATTTATGAAGATCATGAATCCGGTCACTGGAAAAATGATGTATTTCCCGGGAGGGTCAAAATGATAGGAAGATCCCGGCAGATGCTTGTTTTTCTTGTGTTTATTTCAGCGGTTATACTTATTTGCGCTCCTTTTGCAGGGCTTGCAGATATTTCACTGTCTTCAGTTTTTCAGGATAGCGTAACTGAAAGGATATTCTGGCAGATCAGAGTGCCGAGAGTAGCAGGGGCCTTTATTGCAGGAGCTGTTCTTGCTGTTGCCGGAATGTCGTTCCAATCCATGTTCAGGAACGATCTTGCAACACCGTACACTCTTGGAGTCAGCAGTGGAGCGGCTCTGGGAGCAGTTATAGCAATAAAGCTCTTTTCAGACGGACTGTTTCTGAACCTGCCGTTTGTTGAAATACTCAGTTTTGCAGGAGCGCTTGCAACTGTCGGGCTTATTTTTCTCCTTGCATCGGCAAAGAAAAGGAATACTGCACAATTTCTGATCCTTGCAGGCATAGCTGTCAATTTTACCGCATCAGGACTGATACTTTTCATACAATTTCTTGCAAGCGGCTCTGAAAGTTCAAGCATGATACGGTGGATGATGGGAAGCCTTGATTACACAGGTATGGAGCCGGTAATTAAGATGCTCTGTGCATTTTTTATAATTGTTCCTGTCGCATTTTTTCTGCACCGCGAACTTGACCTCATGAAGATAAATACCGAGATAGCGCAATCCAGAGGAGTGAACATAAAAAGGGTGAATAACATCATCTTCTTTACAGTATCATTTGCAGTGGCCGCAGTTGTTTCCCAGACAGGACCGATAGGATTCATCGGACTGATCGCTCCGCACATAGGCCGCAACCTGGTCGGCAGAGAACACAGATATCTCATACCCGCATCACTTCTCATCGGCGGACTGCTTCTTCTCATCTCAGACACAATCGCAAGAACAGTCATCGCACCATCAGAAATCCCCGTCGGAGTCATAACCGCACTTGCAGGCGGACCGTTTTTCCTGTTCTTACTTATCAGAAGTTCAAAAAGCTGAAAATCAAAGATTGCTTTCTAATAATTCTATCGCTTTATAGACATTTGAATAAGAACCGTCAGCGTTAATGGTTTTTGCGTTTTTTACAGCTTCATCCATTTTTTTGACAAGAATAGTTACCCATTCTTCTTTTTCGAGGAAGGCTTCTTTTTTTTCATAATTTTTAAGATATTTGGATAATTCTCTGCATAGTGTTTTGTTGTTGTTAAAAGCCTTATTCTTTTTTACAAAATGGAGTAAGAACCAGAATTCTATCGCAGGTAAACTGTCACAAATGATAACATTTTTGTTTTTTTCATACTTTTTTATGAATTTCTTTAGTTTTTCCGTTTCTTTTTTATCCCTGATTGAAATATCGGCATCAAATACGCAGACGACGGTGACATCTCCTGACAAAAGCTTTTCAGTTGTTTTCTTAATTTCATCCAGACTTGTTTTTTCAAAAAATCTCGGTTTTACAATGCATCTGTAGTTTTTAATTTTTTTTAAGTGTTTAAAATAGTACTGCTCTGTTATACCTTCACCAACGATAACAATGGAATCTTTAGTTTTCATTTTAATCTATATTTGGAATTGCACCGAATTTCCCATACTTATAAGCTTTTTGCAGGGATGATATTCTGTTTAATCCGTTAAACTTGTGAAGAGGGTAGAGATCAGTCGAACCATCTTCTTTCTTTTTGGTAAACCAGAAATTATCTTTTCTCAGAAGATCATCTTCATCAAAAAGATTATCATAATGTGTTGTAACAAAAAGCTGTGCCTGTTTTGATTCTTCTAAAAATTTCTGAAGTACATATTCAATCAGACGGGGATGTAGCTTAGCTTCAATCTCATCAATTGCCAGAAAAGCATCTTCTTTTATTGCCTTGTATATGGCTCCAGATAAGCCGAACATCCTTTTTGTTCCATCTGATTGCTCTTTTAAAGGAATATTAAAATATTCTTCTCGACCATTAATCACCACAGAATGTTCAAATTCCGTGTTTCTGATTTTAATCTTATGCTCTTTTTCCAGTTTTTTAATCTCAGCATCAGGAAATCCAATATTTTTAAGCTGATTAATCACTTCGTCGGTTATTTCTTCTTCTTTTTCATTTGTTTTTATAGCAGAAATGTTGAAATCGGCTTCTTTTAGATAATTCAGTGCCTTTTCTTTGCATTCATTTTGAGAGTAAACCATATCTTCAGTAAAAGGTTCAAGTGAAGTTAGTGGTCTTATCGGAGGCATTATTTGTCTTTTCATCCACTCAACAGCTTGATTTATCTCTGTAATATTTGTATTTACCTGATTATATGCCGTGAAAAAAGAAATGTTCGGAAGGCATTTGACATTTATTTCATTTTTAACCGGATCACTTATTTTTATTTTGGGTCCAAATATTATTTTTGACAATCCATCCTCATATCTTCTTTCAAAAACATTTGCAGGCTGAACCCCAGGATAAAAATCAAGTTTTTCAGAAATAACGGTGTTTTTCTGAAAAGATAAGAAATAGCTGTATTTCATATCGTCTTTATAAAAAACAAGTGAAAATTCAGATTGATTATTCCGGCTTTCATTGTCAAGCATGAAAGGAACAGCGTTTATTTTTTGTTCTTTATCATTCAATATTTTGAACCAGAAGTCTTTAATAAACGCCAATGCGTTGATAATATTAGATTTTCCAGAAGCGTTTGCACCAAAAAGTATTCCGAGTTTTAATAAATTCACATCTTTAGCAACATTTATTACATGAATATCTCTTAAATGTTTGTCTTTTGTTGCCTCAAAACTTAATGTGATTTTATCCTTGATTGACAGGAAGTTTTTTACTGACAATGAATGTATCATTCAAACCTCTGATAGATGTTTTAAAAAGCAATTTCTGTAAGAATATAAATCATAAAAACACACAAAGTCAAGCTTTATTTTGGTGTTTTGCTGAATTTCTGCATATTTGTATAATAGAGAGCGGCTTTGTGCCGATTGAACTAAGCAGATTTGCTATTTTATTATTTTATTCATCAGCGACAATCTCACACATCCAGTATTTTGAAGAATCCTTTTTTGATCCCTGTGTCGATGTCTTTCATGAAGGTTGCGATTTCTTCTTTTGTCGGGATCTCTGTGCCGGGGACAGCCTGTTTAATTCGGCTTGAATCTTTTGCGAGTGCTTTGAAAAGCGCCATGTCGGACATGAGGAGGCTTTCTTCAAAATTGAGTGCGTTCAATCCCTGTTTATAGAATGGCATTGCCGAAAAACCTATTGAGAGTGAGAGGCTTATCGGTTCTTCGCCATCTATTTTGATTCCGTTATGAGCAATAGTTCTGATCTTTTTTGCATATACCGGAAGATGGTCGTAATTTGTGGTGTTGAGGAGCACAAGGAATTCATCGCCGCCCCATCTGACAACGAGGTCGTCTTTTCTGACACTGTCTTTCAATGTTTCAGCAAATGCCGTAAGAAGTCTGTCACCGAAATCGTAACCTTTCCTTTCATTTATTTTCTTCAATCCGTCAATATCAATAAGGAACATTCCTGTCACTTTCATTTCTGCCGGAATGCCGTCCTTTTCAACGGTTTTTGCCGCGGCAAACAGCATCCTTTCATATCTGGGCTTTTCTATCTCGAACAGATACCGTCTGTTGCAAAGTTCGGTCATCGGATCTTTTAAAATCGACTGTGTGAGCTTTTCATTTGTTTTTACAAGTTCTTCGGTTCTCTGAGCTACAATTATCCGAAGCTCTTTTTCGCGAAGTTTGTGGAATCTGATCTTCAGATGATATGCAAGAAAGATTATCAAAAGAAGGAGTATTCCCGCAAGAGCTCTGAAACGGAAATCTTGATAAAAGAAAGGTCTGTAATCAAGAGTTACAGTCTGATCGGAAAATTCTTCAGGAGAATCAGATAGATAACTTTTTACCGAGAATGAGTATCTTCCCGGTGAAATGTTGGTGTATTTGACACTTCTTCTGTTGCCGGCTTTGTTCCAGTCCGAGTCAAATCCATCGAGCTTATAATCAAAATTGACTTTATCGGGATGAGCAAAATAAAGTGAAGTAAAGAATATTTCAACACTTTTTGTACCTGCCGGTATGGTGAAGCTTTGTCCGCTCTCAAGATCAATGTGTTTTGAATTATCAAGAATCGCTCCTCTGACTGATACGGGAGGTATGCCTGTCGTCAGAGATATTTTGCCTGGATCTATTGTAACGATGCCGTTTATGGTGGGGAACCAGACAGTGCCGTCAGATGATTTGAGTATTGAAGGCTGTGATCCGCCGTTGCATTCTCCGGCTTTCATTCCGTCCTCTTCTTTGAAAACACGGATCGAAAGTTTGTCTGATTTTCCATTTATAAATTCATCGAGAGAGTTTTCCGTGATAGTAAATATTCCTTTGTTGGTGGAAAACCAGAATGATCCTGAATTATCCTGAACAATGTCGTGTATCGTATTACTGTAAAGACCGTTTGATTCGTTCAGTTCAATAATGTCGTTTTCAAGTTTTAGAAATATTCCTTTTGAAGGTGATGCGACCCACAGCCGGTTCTTTTTATCGATAAAAATAGAGGATATTTTAAGATCTTTTTTAAATTCAACAGGAGAAAACTCCTCTTTGATGCTGTCAAATGTGAATATTCCGTCTTTCATCGTGGCGATAAAGATCATTCCGTTACTGTTTTCCGCAATGTCAAGAACTGATATCTCACCTTCTTTTATTTTGAATGATTTGAGAATACCATCTTTCCAGATATAAAGCGGACGGTTCGAATGTCTGTCAGCTATCCAGATATTGTTTCTCGAATCCTGGAAGAAAAGTGTCGGAGCAACCGGATTAGCCTCGGAGAAGTTCTTTGTCATGGAGTCAAAGTCGGTGATCTTCCCGTCAGCAAAAACCTGAACCCCGTTTCTTCTTGTTCCTATCCAGACTTTACCCTCTTTATCGGCAAAAACTGTTGTGACAGAGTCGTTTCTCAATCCTTTTGAACTGTCAAGAGTCTCAACTGACTCGTCTTTTTTCAGGATCTTTACACCTTCTCCGAAAGTCGCCGCCCAGATATCTCCGCCAGAAGTTTCCGTTATAGACCTTATGTTGCCGCTGTTAATCCCGGCCTGAAAAACTGAACCTTCTCTGATAATACATGCTCCGGTAACTTCTGTTCCGAACCAGATATTTTTTTCACGATCCTCGAAAATTGAAACTATCGCACCGAATCTTTCTTCAGCTTTTACAGGAAGATATGAAAATCTACCGTTATTAAAACGGATCATTTCGCCTTTATCTGTGCCTATCCACAAAGCATCATAAGAGTCAGCAAACACAGATCTGAGTGATTCCGACCTTAGACCGTCCTCTTTTGTGTAAATGTAGTCGAGCTTCATATCTTTGACCAGAGCGAGCCCTCTTTCTGTCGCAACCCACAGCCATCCTTTTTTATCAACTGTCATCCTGTATGAAAAAGCATATATCCCTTCGACAGGAACGAAGGTCTTTCCGTCAAAATAACTCAAACCTTCAAGTGTGGTTGCAAAAATACGGTTTTGAGAGTCGATAAGTATGTCTGTGATGATATCGGAATTGATACCCTTGCCGACCTTGTTAAAAACGGTCTGTTTTCCGTTTTGAGCGATCCTGATTATACCTGAACTGTATGTTGCGACCCAGATGGTACCGTCTTTTTCAATAATAATATCATTAACATAGGTATCGGCTGTGATGTTGATTATTTTTTTTGAAGAAACAATCCCTGACGCAGTTGCATATATAAGTTCATCACCCGAATCGATGATCTTAAGGACATTTTTTGAAACTTTATCAGCAAAAAGCTTTGCATTTGAAGGTTCAAACTTCTTTCCGTCATATTTTACAGACCCTTCCTGCGTTGCAAAGTGTATATATCCCTCTTTATCCTGAAATATGTCTGCAACAGTATTTTGAGGGAGACCGACAGCCGAATTAAAGCATTCAGTTGTGAAACGGTTCATTTTCTGCTGAGGATCAAGAGCCCAACAATTTGAATATATTAGGAAAAAAAACAGAAAAACAGGAAAACACACAGATCTATAAATAGCGTTTGACATAAATTGTCCTCCGGGATTGTAAATAAGACTAAAAATACTGTTATAAATACCACAATATGGAAAAGCTAACAAGAAAAAACAGATTAATAGTTGAAAAAGGGCAGTTCTTCTATTAATATTCCCGGTCTTTATTCATTAAACGGAGGAAAAAATGAAGGTTACAGACAAAGCGGTTTTCGAGACCACAAAAGGAAAGATCACAATCGGTCTTTACGGCGAAGATATGCCGATCACAGTTAAAAATTTCATCAAACATGTCGAAGCAAAGTATTATAACAAGCTGATATTCCACAGAGTTATCCCGGGATTCGTAATTCAGGGCGGCGGAATGCTTAAAGGAATGTTTGAAAAAACCGCACTTGGCGAGCCTATCAAACTTGAAAGAAACCCCAAGATCCTTCACAAACAGTATACACTCTCAATGGCAAGAACAAGCGAACCCAACAGTGCTACATCACAGTTTTTCATCTGCACAGACGACTGCCCGAGCCTTGACAATCAGTATGCAGCTTTCGGAACAGTACTTGAAGGAATGGAAGTAGTCGACGCAATAGCAGCAGTCAAAACAACATCAGTAAGACATTACGACGATGTTCCTGTTGAACCGATAGTAATTGAAAACGCCGTAATGGTTAAGGAATAATCATACCAGTAAATTATCAGGTAAGTTTGACATTCCGGTTCTTATTTTATAAATTATCTACAGCTTAAACAATTCTTTCAAGGAGTCGGTTATGAAAAACATTCTTGTGGCAGTTTTTGTGATTTTTGTTTTATTTCTGTCAGGTTGTGAAAATGATGTCCATAGAATAAGAATTGACAAAACCGTAGATGTCGACAGTTCTGAAGATATTGATGATATTGATGACACTAATGATACTGATGGTTTTGATTCCGGAGATTCTAATCTTGAAGATTCTGAAAATATTGATGATGCCGGTGAAATGGTAACTGTTTCTGCCGGTTCGTTCCAGATGGGATGTAATGAATCAGTTGATGATAAATGCGGAAATGACGAAAAACCCTATCATGAAGTGACACTTGCGGAATATAAAATAGACAAATATGAAGTAACTGTTTCGCAGTATCAGGCATGTATTGATAATGGTGCATGTAACAACGACAATGAAAATGAGCCGCATTATGCGACAGAAAATGCCGGTTCTGATTGCAATATAACGCTGACCGACAGAGGCAATCATCCGATGAACTGTGTAACCTGGTTCGGAGCGAAAGTTTACTGTGAATGGTTAGGGAAACGGCTTCCGACTGAAGCGGAATGGGAAAAAGCGGCGAGAGGAACCGACGGCAGAATTTATCCGTGGGGAAATGAGCCTGAACCTGATTGCGAACATGCCGTAATGAATGATGCTGATGCCGGCGGATACGGTTGCGGAAACAATGGTACGATGGAAGTCGGCAGTAAACTGGACGGAAGGTCACCTTATGGAGCTTATGATATGGCCGGTAATGTCTGGGAATGGGTAAATGACTGGTTCGATCTCTACAATGAGAATTCCGCAGAAGGCCCTGAAACCGGCACATATCGTGTCCTGAGAGGCGGATCGTGGTATGACAATGATTACATGCGTACTTCTTTCAGAAATACTTATGAACCTGTTTTAGGTTACGGAAACAGTGGGTTCCGCTGCGTAAAGTGATTTCTGATTTTTTTTATTCCGAAGTAGCCTGAACTGCGGTAATTGCCACGACATTCACGATATCTTCAACTGAACAGCCTCTGGAGAGGTCGTTTATCGGTTTTGCAATGCCTTGAAGGAATGGTCCTACCGCTTCAGCTTTGGCAAGTCGCTGAACAAGTTTATATCCGATGTTTCCGCTCTGAAGATCAGGGAAGATGAGAACATTTGCTTCGCCTGCGATTTTTGAATCGGGGCACTTTGTTTTTCCTACGCTTGCAACTATTGCTGCATCTGCCTGAATATCGCCGTCAACTTTAAGGTCTGGTGCAGCTGTCCTGATTATTCGGACTGCTTCTGTAACTTTATCTACAAATTCGTGTTTTGCGCTTCCATGAGTTGAGAAACTGAGCATTGCAATTTTAGGTTCCATTCCGCATAGAACTTTTGCTGTTCCAGCACTGGATATTGCGATTTCGGCAAGCTCTGAAGCTGTAGGATTGATATTTACAGCACAGTCGCCAAACACGAACATTCCGTTATTTCCCATTGTGCAATCAGGAACGAGCATTACAAACGAACTGGAAATCACTTTTATTCCCGGCTTTGTTTTAATAATTTGAAGTGCAGGTCGGATAGTGTCTCCTGTTGAGTGAATTGCACCGCTGACAAGTCCGTCTGCAAGGTTTTTGTGTACCATCATTGTTGCAAAATAGACTGTATCTTTCATTGTTTCAGCAGCCTGCTGTTCTGTCACACCTTTCGCTTTTCTCATTTCAAAGAAAGTGTTTGAAAAATTTTCAAAATGTTCACTTTTTTCAGGATCAATGATCTTTATCCCTGCAAGATTGACAGATCCTTTCGAAGCAGCGTTTCTGATTTCATTTTCATTTCCGACAAGAATTACTTTAGCGAGTTTTTCACGGGTGATAATCTCTGCCGCTTTTAAAGTTCTCGGTTCGCTTCCCTCAGGAAGAACGATGGTTTTAGATGCAGCAATGGCTTTTTGATGTAATGATCTGATAAAATCCATTTTATAGTCTCCGGTTTGAAAAGGTTGAACAACACAGGCGGAATATATGTTCCGATTTTTGACAAAGTCAA
>DAOQAY010000094.1:0-11473 GCA_035354435.1 bacterium | reverse complement strand
AACGCAAAAACAGATTTCATTACAAAAATTAACGAAATAATTAGAAGCAGAGAAACATGAAAAACACCAAGTCTTTTCCGGATCGTTAAATTTAATAAGAGGAGGATAAAGTGAAAAAGATTCTTTTCATGGTTTTTGTTGTTATTTTTTCATTAGTTGGATGTGCAAGTGCCGGTCAGAAAAAAGAAAAATTGAGTTTTGACAATGAAAAGCACCATAGATCGATTTTAAATGAAGGAATTGCTACTTTAAAAAAAGGGAAAATTGAAGAATCGGTTAAAAACTACATGGATCCATTGATTGAATACTATGAAAACAAATATAAAGACGGTTCAAAGAATGTTTTTTGTGCAAGAAGTGCTAAAGAGGTGACAGTTTATTCACTGATTGCTTCACAAGGGAAAAAAGATGCCGATATTATTTCAGATATATGGGCGGAGGCATTATTTTATAAAGCGTATGCGGAAGTCGAATTCAAAAATTATGATCAGGCGAAGAGTCTTCTGGAAAGGTCGATAAAGCTTTCTCCGTACAATTCGATATATTTTTCTGAGCTGGGGCATATTTGCCAAATCGAAAAGAATTGGGAAAAGTCCATGGAAATATTCAAGAAAGCTGAAGAGTACGCCGGAGAGTATACGCCGGATGAAGAAAAGGATTATGAGTTGACAAGGGCGATGCGCGGAATCGGATACACTCTTATTGAAATGGGCCGACTGGATGAAGCAGAAGAGATTTATAAAAAATGTCTTCAGATAAACAGCAATGACAGATCTGCATTAAATGAACTGGAATACATTAAACAATTGAGAAAAAAGCAGTGAAATACACAAACATTCTATTTGATCTTGACGGGACTTTGACCGATCCGAAAGAAGGTATTATAAATTCCGTTAAATTCGCTTTGGCGAAAATGGGTGCGAATGAAAGCGAGGCCGGTGATCTGATGAAGTTCATCGGGCCGCCGCTTCATGTCTCTTTCCGGGATTTCTGCGGTTTTTCTTTCCCTGACGCTGATAAGGCTGTGCAGTATTTCCGTGAATATTTCACCGATAAGGGTATCAATGAAAACAGAATATTTCCGGGAGTTGTCGAGCTTCTTAAATCGCTTAAAAGCCGGAATATGAGGATTGTCCTTGCCACTTCAAAGCCGACTGTCCATGCAAACGCAGTGCTTGATAATTTCGGAATAACTGAATATTTCCAATATGTTAAAGGAAGCAACCTCAACGGCACAGAATCAGGAAAAACGGAAATAATCAGCCACATCATCGAAAAATTCAAACTCGAAAAAAATAAAACAATCATGATCGGCGACCGGTTTTATGACATCATCGGCGCAAAAGAGAACGGAATTGACTCGATCGGCGTCACATTCGGCTACGGAAGCGAAACAGAACTCAAAGAAGCCGGCGCGACATATATCTGCAAAAGCGTGAAAGAAATTGAGTTGCTCCTGATCACCGGAAAATGATTGACTAAGAAATTGAGAAAAAGTAAAGTGTTTGAGATTTGGTAATCGAAGTGGTTTATGGAAAGAATTATGACAGTTGAAAATATTGGAGGGCAATGAAATATTTAAAGATCGACCCAAATAATCAACTTTCAATAAATGATTCTATGATTATCGAAGGTGATGCCTTAAACGCATTAAGAGTGCTTCCTACAGAATCAGTTCAATGTGTAATAACATCTCCTCCATACTGGGGATTGAGAGATTATGGTGTTTATGGGCAAATAGGTCTTGAAACAACATTGCCACAATTTATCAATCATTTAGTCGCAATTTTCAATGAAATCAAGAGAGTTTTGCGAAATGATGGAATTTTATGGTTGAATATTGGTGATGGATACACAAGTGGCAATCGTGGGTACAGATCGCCAGATAAAAAAAACCCCGCACGAGCGATGGCTATGCGACCGAATACACCAGAAGGGTTAAAACCCAAAGATCTTCAAGGGATTCCATGGAGGCTTGCCTTTGCGTTACAGGATGATGGTTGGTATTTAAGAAGTGATATTGTTTGGAATAAACCAAATGCTATGCCAGAAAGTGTAAAAGATCGCCCGACTCGTTCTCATGAGTATTTATTTATGTTTAGTAAGAATGAAAGATACTATTATGATTATGAATCCATGAAGGAAATCGGTGGCAATGGTAAATTGAGGAGTCGCAGAAGTGTATGGAGTATTCCTACTCAAGCATTTACGGGTTCGCATTTTGCAACTTTTCCAAAAACTTTAATTGAGCCCTGTATTAAAGCATCAACAAAACTTGGAGATTTTGTTTTAGATCCATTTTTTGGATCAGGGACCGTAGGGGTTTCTTGTTTAGAAAATCAGAGGAATTTTATCGGGATAGAACTAAATCCAGATTATGTGGGAATCGCTATTGATAGATTGAAAAGTAAAGAACCTAAGATTGTGAGGATAGCTTAAAAATGAAAATAAATATTCCAATTCCTGAATTGCAAATTGATTTTTCTTATACACTGGGGCAAATTCGGAGTGTTTATTTACAAGAAGCGTTAAGTAATACTGTGGAAGAGGTTGATCTTAGACTCCTTGATAAACAGCTTTCTGATTTTGTTCCACAAGAGATGTTAAAGGCAACAGCAAAATGTGGCTTACGAGGAGAATTAATTTTTCCGGTTCCCTGTTTATTAGAAAAGAATCCATATTTGCTTGGTTATTATCGCCTTTTATTGGGATTCAGTCAAAAGGAATTTTATACATCAAAATTTGGGATTTCAGGATTTAAATCAATGGAAATGAAGGGACTTCTCACAAAGAGAAATTTAGAAGTAATTTCCCTTCTTTGTAAAGAGCTTGTAAACAGCCTTTGTGCATTAATAGATGGAATTGGTATTAATCGCTTAAGTAAAGAATTGCTGTATGATTTAACACTATTAACAGTCGGACCACAATTGAGAGGTGGCGCAAATGTCCGAAAAGGTGTTGTTGGAATTGTTGATGTATTTGAAGCAATTCATAATATTGTAAAACATGCTTCTGTTGAATCCTCTTCAAATAAAATAAGGATAACAAATGCAGCGGGGAGACAAGTATTAATAGAATTTTCTCCAGATCCAGATATTGTTATTAGAGAAGAAATGAGTCAGGATAATATGAGAAACATTATTGCAATTGAGATAAAGGGAGGAACTGATTTTTCAAATATTCATAATCGGGTTGGCGAAGCAGAAAAAAGCCATCAAAAAGCAAAATCAGATGGTTTTGTCGAATGCTGGACTGTCGTAAATGTTGATAGAATAGACTTTTCAATGGCCCAAAGAGAATCACCTTCTACAAATAGATTTTATAGAATTTCTTCTTTAAAAAATAAAACAGGAGAAGAGTATATTGATTTTAAAAATCGAATAATTGCTTTGACTGGAATAACTAATGCATAAATTCTGGTTTTTTCTTTTTTTAACGATTCATTTTCAGCAATAATTGCGGTAGAATTTTTAGAAAAATCGTATCCTTTTATATTTTAACTCGGACATTTCAACTTTGCCGACATTTTTAAAAGCATGTTGACTTGAAGCTTTTTAGACATAAAATAGATGTGTTTTAGATATGGAATATTTTGAGGTTTTAATGACAAAAAAGAAAGTATCCGAAGAAAAAGAGCTTCACGATCTTTATGAGTCCGGTGCGTTCACTCCTGTGACAGACGAAAGAAAAAAAGAACTTGCTGAAGATGCTAAACAAACGCTCGGCGAAATGAGGGCGATAAAGAGCGTAACACTAAGAATTAACAGCGATATTCTTGAAATGATCCGCAGAAAAGCTGATGCTGAAAGAATCCCGTATCAGACTTTAATGCAGCTTGTTTTGAGCCAGTTCGCCCAGGGAAAAATAAAAATTCAGATTTAGTTTTGTGTGTTAATAATTGGAGGTGTTTCAATGAAGATTGTTAATGAATTCAAGACTTTCGCGATGAGGGGAAATGTCATTGACATGGCTGTGGGTATCATTATCGGTGCCGCTTTCGGCAAGATAGTTTCTTCCGCTGTGGGTGACATGATAATGCCTGTGATAGGACTGTTTGTCGGCGGACTGGATTTCACGACTTTGAGTCTCAATATCGGCGGATCGTCAATAAAATACGGCAACTTCGTTCAGGTGACATTTGATTTCTGCATAGTAGCTTTTGCGGTATTCATGCTTATCAAAGGGATAAATTCGTTAAAGAAAAAAGAGGAAACCGCTGCTCCTGCAACTCCTCCGGCACCGTCACAGGAAATAGTTCTCCTTACCGAAATAAGAGATCTGCTGAAGAAATAGGTTAGAACCTGTATCCTGCCTCAAGCAGGAACATTCCGAAGTAATAGTTCGCTGAACTCCATGCAAAGCTCTGTTTGAAAACCCAGCCGTTGGTGAATACGAGCGATCCGCCGAAAGAATTAGCAAAATCGGGATAAAAATCGGTGTCGGCATGGCTTCTGTCCTTTTCATATACTGTGTGGTCGACATCAAAACTTATGCCGAAAGTTATAAAAGGTCCGGCATAGGCAAGTGCTCCTGCGTTTACTTTGAATTCATAGGAAAAATAACCTGTTACCGGCATTGTGAAAATGTGGTGTTTCCTGCTGTAAATTCCTATGGATTTTGTGGGAACCCAGTATTGAAATCCGGTGTCGATACCTGCAAACATTTTTCCCGCTGCTTTTTTATTGTTTTCCCAGACTTTAAAAACAATATCAATTCCTGCATCCAGTCCGAAAGCGTTGTAGTTGTCAAAAGCAAGTCCGAACCCGAAAGTGGGCTGAACATACATCTCCACCTTCTTCCCGTTTTGAGCCACGAGTCCGCTTGTTAGCAAAATCACCGCTGCTGCAATCAGAAAAATCTTTTTCATACTCATACCTCCAGAAAAATGAACAATATGTTCAACTACTGTTTTATTACCCAGACCGGTGCAGTGATGGCGACCTGTTCAGGCCCGTCATTGTCAAGGATGTCTGCCGAGATCACTTTAAGCAGATAATATCCGCTTTTATTTATTATAACCTCAGGATTCCATGTCACAGAATTCTGATCGGCAGGAGGAACAAATTCCGATACCACAATGCCGCCGTTTGTTATGAGCTGAAGTTTGTTTACAGGTTCATTGTCCTCGACCTTGACTGTGAACTTGATGGTATTTTCTGAGACAGTAACGGTAGATCCCATCCAGTCTTTGTTAAGCTTGAAAGTGATTTTGATGTCGGGATCGTCACTGGAATAGCGCCTTCTTGCATACATTGCATCATAAAGGCTTTTCCTGCTGAGATCGGGTCCGATATAGACCGACCTGTGAGTATTTATGCTCATTGAATGATTATCCTGATTTGATGCTGGAGCAACTATCCAGCCTTTGTCTAGAGCCGTGATGTAATAAGGCAGGAATTCTCCGTCATTGTTTCCGTCACCTTTGTTGCCTGTTTCGATAGCTACCATATTATCCAGAACTTTCGTTTCAAGTTTCAGATCATTGAATACATTCACTTCACGACCGGGATGGTTGAACTGTGCGATGGCATCTTTCTCATCGATCCAGTCATATATTTCGCTTATCCACAAAGATGAATATGCGGCGTTAAAATTATCAGTAAGATAAATGCAGATATGCCCGTTAAGAGGATGGCTCCATTCAAAACCTCTTATTGCGACAAAAACGCCGTCTTCATTGTAAAGGTCGGTCATTTCCTTCATTTCATTCCATTCATTTCCGAATATCTGTTCAGAATGGTCCGTCATGGCATAAAAATCGATATTCTTTTCACTTTTTGCCCATTTCATGATCTCTTCCGGGGTTCCTTCACCATCCGAAATTCCGCTGTGGCTGTGAAAATTTCCGAAATAGAAGTTCATTTGAATTTCATCGTCAGGTGCAGTATCAGTATCGGTTATGTCATCGTCTGAAGCGGCATCGCTGGCAGGTTCTATCAGGTCAGGATCGTTTTGTAGAATTTCATCGGTTTCTTCATTTTCATCTGCAACGGCATCAATATCTTCTTCAGCGCTGTCATTATCAGCAGAATCATCAGTCGCGACCTGATCGTCATTGATCTCAGGTATATAGGCATCGCTTTTAGCACTTTCAGTACTGCAAGCGGAAAAAATAAACATCAGAGATAAAAGAAAAAACTTTTTCATCGAAAACTCCTTCTAAGTGACAGTGATATAATAAGCAATTTTTGCAAAAATACTATTACTTGCCTGCTGGTTGACTTTTAATACCTCTTAAATTAACATTCGACAGATTTTTGGGGAGGTATCAAAATGGCAGAAAAGAAATCACTTGCGGCGAAAATGAAAGAGCTTGAAAATATTGTTGAAAAGCTTAATAAAAACCCTGAGATAGAAGAAGCGGTAAAGCTCTATGAAGAAGGGGTGAAAACGGCTGCATCGATCAGAGAATATCTTGAAAGCGCTCAGACAAAGATAAGGGTTCTCAGTGAAAACGGAGAGAAAGTTATCGAATCTGACAAACTCGGGAGAAAGGAATGACCCTGCTGGAAGAGAAGCAGAAGATCGAAACTGAATATATCGAAAAAAAGCTGTTTTTCTATCTGGATTCACTGCAAATTCCAGCAATATTGAACGATGCGATGAAATACAGCCTTTCTGCAGGCGGTAAAAGAGTCCGTCCTTTTCTTGCCGTTGCAGTTTCCCAGCTTCTCGGGAAAGACAAAGAACTTGTCATGCCTTATGCCGCGGCTCTTGAATTCATCCATACTTATTCACTGATCCATGACGATCTTCCGGCGCTTGACAACGATGATCTCAGAAGAGGCCGTCCGAGCAGTCACAAAGCGTTTGGCGAAGATCTTGCAATTCTGGCAGGTGACGCTCTAAATGCGGATGCTTTCTCGATTATTTTTGAATTCGGTCATGGCAATTTCAAAAAAGGGGGGAAATACTTCTCCAGAGCGGTCGGCGGTCGCGGAATGGTTCTGGGACAGGTGAAGGATTGCAGAATACCCGAAGATAAAAGAAATATTGAAGTTCTCAATGATATAAATCTTTTTAAGACCGGTGCACTGATCATGGCTTCAACAGCCGGAGCCGCTGCATGGCTTGATGCAGATGAATATTCGATTTCGGCACTTGAGAATTACGGACTTAACTTAGGACTCGCATTTCAGATAGCTGATGATATTTTAGATATTACATCAAGCACTGAAGAGCTCGGGAAAAAAGTGGGCAGTGATGCCGCACTGAATAAAAAGACATATCCGTTCCTCCTTGGAATTGAAAAAGCCGGAGAAAAGGCACTTGAACATTCTCAAAGGGCGAAGTCGGCACTTGATTTCTTTGAGGATTCTGAATGGAAGCAGGTTTTAACGGAGCTTGCAGACTTTGTGATCAGGAGAAGAAAATGATAGAAACGGTAAAAAATTCAAATATTAATGAGCTTTATAAACTTGCTGATGATGTCAGAGAGATAATGATAGATTCTGTTTCCAGAAACGGAGGACATCTTGCATCGTCACTTGGCACGGTAGAACTGACGATCGCTCTGCTTAAAGTTTTTGATCTCGAAGAAGACAAAATAATATGGGATGTGGGTCATCAGTCATATGCCTATAAAATTCTCACTGACAGAAGAGAAAAATTCCATACGCTTAGGACTCTCGGCGGAATATCAGGCTTTCCGAAGATTTCGGAATCAAGGTATGATTTTTTCGGTACCGGACACGGCGGAACCTCGATATCAGCAGGACTCGGACTTAGGGAAGCGCTCAGAGTAAGAGACATTGATTCGAAGGTAATTTCTGTAATCGGAGACGGTGCTATGACCAGCGGACTTGCTCTGGAAGCAATGAACAATGTTGATGAGTACGGAAAGAACACGATAACCATTCTCAACGATAATGACATGTTCATTTCGACTTCTGTGGGAGCGCTTTCCAAGTGGTTCAGCAGAAAGCTTTCGGGAGAGAAATATTCAAATGCGAGAGCCGAGATCAAGCAGATACTGAGCAAGCTTCCTCCGTTCTTTCACGGCGAAAAGATCGTTGAAGTGATAAGGAAGGCTATAAATTCATCCAAATCGCTCCTTACTCCCGGTATACTTTTTGAAGGTTTCGGATATCAGTATGTCGGTCCTATTGACGGACATAATATTGAAGAACTGATTGAAACGCTTAATGATATCAAGTCTAATAATGAACCTATTCTGCTTCATGTCCATACGGTGAAAGGCAAAGGATATGAATATGCGCAGAACAACCCCGGGAAATTTCACGGAATAGGTTCTTTTGACAGAAACACTGGCGAACCAAAACCGTCATCGCCGTCATTTACAAAATATCTTGCAGAATACCTGCCCAAAATGTTCAGGAAAAACAGTGATCTTGTTGCAATAACTGCCGCAATGCCGGATGGAACAGGGCTGAATATTCTGAGAGCTGAGATGCCGGACAGGGTTTATGATGTCGGAATGTCGGAAGGTCATGCTGTGACTTTTGCGGCAGGACTCGCAACTGGCGGACTCAGACCGATTGTTGCGATATATTCGACTTTTCTTCAAAGATCGCTTGACAATATTATTCACGATGTCGCACTTCAGAATCTCCCGGTAATTTTTCTTGTTGACAGAGCAGGACTTGTAGGAGATGACGGGTCGACACATCACGGACTTTTTGATATTTCGTATCTGAGAATGATCCCGAATATGACAGTCATGGCTCCAAGAGACGAGTACGAAATGGCAAGGATGCTGGAGACGGCGCTTACTTTGAAAGGACCTGTTGCGATAAGATACCCAAGAGGATGCGGCACGGGAATAGTTCCGGTAAACAGGCTTACTCCGTTGAAATCAGGCGTTGGCGAACTTCTGAAAAAAGGGATGGAAAAGCTGATGATAGTGTCTGTCGGAATTATGGCTGAGTCTGCAAAAAAAGCAGTTGAAGCACTTGATAAAAAAGGAAAAAGTGTTTATCACTATGACCTTAAATATATAAAACCGATGCCGGAAGAACTGTTTGAAATTGTCTGGAAAAACAAGATAACTCATGTAGTTACAATCGAAGACGGGATTGTCGCAGGCGGTGCTGGATCAGCGTTCCTTGAAGAACTGAGCCAGAGAAAAATGACCGTGAATTGCCGCCTTATCGGAATAAATGACACTTTCTCAACTCACGGAACCCAGAAAGAGCTCCGCAAAATAGAAGGACTTACTACAGAAAATATTATAAAAGAAGTCGAAGGACTTTTAGCAGAAAAAAAATAAACAGGGGGTGGCCAATGAAAGTAGCTGTAATTGTTGCTTTTTTTGTAATGCTGTGCATTTCGTGTACAACGGAGAAGTTTGAGAGAACTATAAATGACGGTGATGTCAGCAGTGATGCCGATGTGACTGATGTTGAGGATGTTGAGGCCGAGACTGATACCGATGCAACAGATGAATCTGCCGATATTGAAAATGATGCCGATGAGTCGGATGACAGCGATGCTGATGCTGAAATTGTATGCACGGTTCTGACGATCGATGAAATGTTTTCGTATGAGGACATTTATGAATATTACGGTTCGATATCGCCATCACTTGGAGATCCGGATAAAGAGGATGGCATCGGAATGATGTTCTATCCTCCTGAGTCTGATGATTCGGATTCGTTTGATGAGTATGAAATGAAAGTTGGCGAATATGAGCTTGGAACAGGCGCTAACGCTAAGATTTCAACATGTACGGAATGTATTTATGTTATAGAAGATTATAACGAAGAGACCGAAGGAATGGCTAAGCTTTATGTTCCCGAATCTGGAATTCTTAAAGTAACTGAAGTGCGTGAAGGGACATACGAATCAAAAGGGTCTCTCACGGCAAAAATGATCCAGGTCTATCTTGATATGGTATCGGGAGAAGCTATTCCTGTTCCGGGTGGAAGCTGTGTTGAGTTCAAATCGGCTGTCTGGGACACAATTTGCGTTGCTGACTGTACTGGAAAAGTGTGCGGATCTGACGGTTGCGGAGGTTTCTGCGGAGACGGATGCGATGAAGGTACCCAGTGCAATGCCGACCAGACAGAATGCATTCCATGCACGCAGATAACCCTTTCCGGACTTACTTCAACGCCAGTTGATGCTCCGATGTACAAAAGCACTCTGACTGAAAATGTGGCAGGAGTCGATACCGATGACAGGTTCGAGCTGGTTTTTGCCGGATATCAGGATGCCGGGATTTTTGATCTTGCAACAGGTGACAACGCCAATTTCTCGACATGCAAACAGTGTGTTCTTTTATATACGGACGCTTCGACAGATTCAGAAACAAAAACTTATTTCCAGAAGTCGGGAACAGTGACAACAGACGAACTGGTCAAAGATGACTACGGCTGCATGTCGGCAGAATCGGCAGGGAATATCGAAAATGTCAGACTCGTTGAGGTCTCATTCGAAGGTGCAGTCTCGACACCAGTGAAAGACGGCGGCTGTTTTGATGTCACCGACGCTTCATGGAACACAATGCCTGCTGAGTAATCACTTCTTTTTTCCCTTGAAAAACCATTCGTGGATCTTCGAATAGACATTCTGCTTTCCCATTATCAGCCTGAAAAGTTCGATGACCATCATCGTGCCGACGATTATGAACAGCATTTTATCAAACAGTGCCATATAAACCTCCGCAAAATTGGCTCGATATTAGCAGGTTTGAGAGTGTGGGTCAAATGCGATGCTGAAATTGACAGTGTTTCCTTGCAATTCTAACTACAATTCGATAGATTAATCCGTAATTTATGTTTTCAGGAATTTGGAAATGGGCGAAAACGAGCTGATAAAAATTGATGATATTCAAAGCCGGATCTACACAATCCGTGGAATGCAGGTGATGATTGATAGTGATTTGGCCGATTTTTTTGGAATAGAAACAAAAAGGTTGAATGAGCAGATGAAAAGGAACGAAGCAAGATTTCCCGAAGGATTCTGCTTCCAGCTTGACGAAAAAGAGATTGCTAACTTGAAGTCGCAAAATGCGACCTCAAGTTGGGGTGGAAGAAGAACCAAGCCGTTTGTTTTTACAGAACATGGCGTAGTGATGTTAACAACTGTTTTGAAAAGCGATCCTGCAATAAAGGTCAGCATTAAAATAGTTACTGCTTTTATTGCGATGAGAAAATTCATTTCTGAAAATGCTCAGATATTTCAAAGACTTGATTCTGTTGAAACAAAGCAGTTGGAATATAAAATAGAAACAGATAGAAAGCTGGAAATGGTTTTTGATGCTCTTGAAAGTCGGCAAATTCAGCCAAAGCAGGGAATCTTTTTTGACGGTCAGATCTTTGACGCCCACAAATTTGTTTCCGATATTATCCGTTCTGCAGAAAGATCAATAGTCCTGATAGATAATTTCGTTGATGAATCTACGCTGACGCTATTTTCAAAAATTTCAGAATTTTAAGACTGGCTGAAAATATCAGATATTAAATAATTCTGGTTGACAAATGAGTCTTGGAAATTATATTTAAGTGCGGAC
>DAOQAY010000093.1:0-11552 GCA_035354435.1 bacterium | reverse complement strand
AAATCTCAAGCCGAGACCATATTAAGAAAGGTCAAGTAAGAGCCTCTGTTATCTTGCTTTTTTACATGTAATTGATATAAGAATAGTCTTGTTGTTTAATGTTTTTGGGATGAGCAAAATGTCTGAATTGACCGATAAAATGATAAAGCTTCTTGATGGTTGGGAAGCATCGCTTCCTCCTGAAGTGGTTCCAGATATCCGCAATTATGTTTTCAGCATGGAAGACGATCTTGTAGCTGAATTTCTTGAAAAGTATGAAAATGCAGGTGCGGACTGGGGTTATTCAGAGGGATCTCTGCTCGTAAAGAAGTGTCTGATAGTGGCTTTAAACAGTATGTTGACATTTGATATTCAAAATGACGGATGTCTGATTAATGCTCTGAAAGATCTTAAATCAGGTAAGACTGACAGGCTTGTGATTCTGTCAAATCATTTAAGTTATTCTGATGCCAATGTTATAGCTGTTGCTTTTGACAAATATCTTGAAGAGTACGGTTTCGGAGATAAGCTTTCGGTAATAGCAGGTCCGAAAGTGTTTACTCATCCGCTCAGGAAATTTGCCAGCATGCATTTCAATTCTCTCCTGATTGCTCAATCACAGGCTGTAGCGACTCTTGAAGTTCCTCTTCCGATTAGAGTTATAGCCAGAGCGGCGGCCATAGTTGCCGAGGATATAAAACAGAAGGTTAAGATATTTCTTGTTTTTCCGGAAGGTAAAAGAAGCAGAGACGGAGAACTTCTTCCTTTTCTTCAGGGAGTTTACAGGCTTATTGATACTGGTGAAAATGTCTCGGTGCTGCCTGTCTCTGTAACAGGGGGAGAAAAATTTCTTCCTGTTTCAAGCAGTATGTTGAATTATTCTGATATAAAAATAAATATCGGCAGTGCTGAAAATATCAGGGACATTGTTGATAAACTTTCCGGGACATCCAATTTAAAACAGGATGTTATGGACTATCTCGGACGGAGATTGGCATCTATTCATCCCGTTGAAAGAAGAGGAGTTTACCGTTAATGAGCAGAAAGCTTCAGACAGTTAAAGAACAGTACATTTCAAATCCTACACTTCCTACACTTATCGAATATCTTGAGCAGTGCAAAAAGGAAAGTCTGTGGAATGATATGACGGATATTGTTGCTAACTGGAATGGCGCTGAAACGCCTGAACTGCATTTTTACAAAGGTATTGCGTTAATTAATCTCGGGAAAAAGGAAGAAGGTGCAAAAGAGCTCAAAAAAGTTATTCAGATAAATCCCAATCATTTTGCGGCAAAAAGAGAGCTTGACAGCATCGGCGGTTTTGATGATCCTGAAGAACCTGTTGCGGTAAAACAGACAAATGATGCTCTGAAAAAGATACTTATAATTGAGCCGAGACTTGAAGAGGAAACCAGAAGTAGAGCCATAATTCTTAAAAACATCGGTCTTGCACTGATAGGTATTGCGGCGATTCTTCTTACGGGTTATTTTTTTCTGAGAGAGGATAAGGCGGATAAATACAAGGATCTTCTTTCAAATCCAGAGGCCAGTTTTACATCTATGAACTATGGCGAATATATAAACACTGTCAGAGATTATAAGATTATTGATATAAGAGACGATATCGGTGAACCTATAAAAAAATGTATATTGTGGATGACCGCTTTTGCCGTAATGGATTACAGGCTCGATTACGAAAAGGAAGATACCACCCAGCTTAAAATGTTCTATACGCTGGTATCAGAAAAAGATCCTGAAATAGTTTCTCTTGTGGATTATATTGAGGGGAGGGGTGTGCCTTCAGGAATAGCACTTTACCATAAGCTTGATAAAGAGTATCCGGCTTCCCTGAATCAGATAAAGGCACTTAAAATAGAAATTCCGTCGCAAATCAGCAAGGAAAATCTCAGAGAAAGCTTTTATAAGGCACTTATGCTTTTCAGAAGGAGTGAATTTAAACAGTCTGCCGACCTTGTAAATAATATACTTGCTGTTTTTCCGGATCATGAGCTTACACAGAAGCTTAAAATTATGATCAAAGCCGGTTCAGCTGAAAAAGATAAGGGTCTTAGTGATATTTCAGCAGATCTTGCTGTGCTTGATAAATGGAAAACCCTGAGTATCGAAAGATATTATTACGGTGAAGCAAAAATACTTCTCGGATTTGCTTCAGAGAAAGATGATGTGCTGGCTGACGGTTTTTATTCAGTCTGTCCGGGAAGATATTTCTGTGTAGATATAGTTAAGCATTTCCTGAAGAACGAAAATACACGCGAAGCTTCCAGAATGGCATTGTATATGAAAGAACAAAAAGAGAATCAGAGGGATGCACAGGATATAAAGCTTGTAATTGAAACAAGTTTTGCTGAAGGAGATTACAGTAACTGCTATTTTTCATTCAGAGAGCTTGCTCAGTTCTTTCCGGAAGAAGTCGATGATGATTCACTGATGAGAGGAGCTCAATGCAGTGAAAAGAATGGATATTACGAAGAAGCCGTGTCCGCCTATGAAAAGATAATTGAAAAGACTCCCAAAATAGAGATCAAAGCCCGAATCCTTAAAATGAAATACCGCCTTTCCGGTGAAGAAATGTATTTTAACCAGCTGAAAGATCTTTCAAATAAAAATCCTGACAATGTTTCTCTTCTCTATTCCTATCTTGACGCACTTTCAAGAAAGAACAATATTAATGAAACAGTTGAGATTCTTGAAAGAATTTATCCTCTTGAAACTCCTGATAAAAAAGGTGAGATAATTAATGAATTTCTTAAACAGGGTGCTGTGGCGCAAGCTGTGAAACAC
This sequence comes from bacterium, assembly GCA_035354435.1. Classification (GTDB taxonomy): domain Bacteria; phylum UBP6; class UBA1177; order UBA1177; family UBA1177; genus JAKLDO01. The sequence continues at coordinate 8,771 of DAOQAY010000093.1, read as the reverse complement.
CTCCAAGAGTTAAAGGGTGATAAGAAATACAGGAAAATGCTGATAGACATTTATAACAGATATATGCTTTTTGATAAAGCCGACGAGCTGCTTGCGCATGATGAAGTGACAGATCCGGTATGGTTCTTTTTCAGAGAACAGCTCGCCTTGAAAGAAAAGGGCGAATATAAGGTGGCATCGGAAAATATTGATAAAAAAATGGAAACTTATGATAAATGTGAACCTGCATTCCTGCTTCTGAAAGCTGAGCTGTTCAGAAATCAGGGAGATAAACAGAGAACATTCGGTATGATAGATTCAATGCTCGAATGTGCACCTCACTATCTTCCAGGACTTGTTCTGGCGGCGGAAATTACTTACTATCAGGGAGACCTTACAAAATCACGGGACGGCATAGCCTATATTCTTGAAAATGAAAAATTTCTGTCTCCCGGAGTGCCGTATTATCACAATTATCTTGTTCTGCTCAATGCCGAGATTCTGGTCGCTGTAGGTAAGGAAAGCACAATGCTTTCATATCTTCAGAAGAATTTATTGAAAAATATGGTTCTGGGTGTCAGAGAGCAGGAAAAAATAGATGATGTTTCTGAAAAACTCAATGAGCCGATGCAGCAGGCATTGAATAGCTATCTTAGGAGAAATTTTAAATTTTCAGCTCCTAAAACAGATCTCTGAAATCTCTTTCCGGAGGAATTATGTATTACAATCATTCAGAAATTGAGCCTAAATGGCAGAAGAAGTGGATTGAATCGCGCTATTTTAACTACAAGGGAGCGTCAAGCGGAAAACCCAAATATTATATGCTGGAAATGTTTCCTTATCCTTCAGGCAGACTTCATATGGGTCATGTCAGGAATTATTCGATAGGAGATGTGGTTTCGAGATACTATTTCAGAAAAGGTTTTGATGTGCTCCATCCGATGGGTTGGGATGCTTTCGGACTTCCTGCAGAAAATGCGGCTATTGAGAATAAGATACCGCCGGCAAAATGGACTTACAGCAACATTGACACAATGAGGGAAAGGTTTTTTCAGCTCGGTTTCAGCTATGACTGGGACAGGGAGATTGCAACTTGCAAATCCGATTATTATCGATGGGAACAGCGCTTTTTTATAGAAATGTATGAAAAAGGTCTAGTATACAAAAAGAACAGCGAAGTGAACTGGTGTCCTCAGTGCAATACAGTGCTTGCAAATGAGCAGGTTGAGGACGGAACATGCTGGAGACACGGATGCAATGTCATTAAAAAGAAAATAGAGCAATGGTATTTCAAGATAACCGACTATGCCGGTGAACTGCTTGATTCGCTTGATGATCTTAAAGGCTGGCCAGACCATGTCAAAGAAATGCAGAGAAACTGGATAGGCAGAAGTGAAGGCACTTATATTGATTTCATTCTTGAAGGCACAGATCAGAAAATATCAGTTTTTACAACAAGACCTGATACTTTGATGGGTGTCACTTTTGCAAGTATGGCGGTTGAGCACGAAATGGCATCTGTTTTCCTTGAAGATGCTTCTGATAAAGCTGAAATGCAGCAGTTTATTGATGAAGTTAAAAGGCTGCATCTTGAAACCAGAGATGACGATTATGAAAAAAAAGGATATTTTACCGGAAAGTATCTGATCCATCCGGTCGATGGCAGAAAAGTTCCTCTATATTTTGCGAATTTTGTGCTTGCCGAATACGGAACCGGTGTTGTCATGGCGGTTCCTGCTCATGATCAGAGGGATTTTGATTTTGCGAAAAAATATGATCTTCCGCTTCAGGTCGTAATTAGTCCTGAAAACGGAGAACTTACGCTTCCTCTTGAATCTGCCTACACCGAAACAGGAGTGATGGTCAATAGCGGTCAGTTCAACGGATTGAAGTCGACTGAAGGTAAAAAAGCGGTCAGCGAATATCTTGTTAAATCCGGAAATGGAAAAGTCGGTATCAATTACAGACTGAGAGACTGGGGAATAAGCCGTCAGAGATACTGGGGAACGCCGATCCCGATGATAAACTGCAAAAAATGCGGCACAGTTCCTGAAAAGATAGAGAATCTTCCTGTCAAACTTCCTGAAAATGTTGAGTTTTCCGGTGCGACAAGTCCGCTTAAAGATATGCCTGAATTTTATGAAACTGTATGTCCGGTATGCGGCGGAAAAGCGACAAGAGAAACCGACACGATGGATACTTTTGTTGAAAGCTCATGGTATCACATGAAATATTGCGATCCGAGATCTGAGCATGAGCCGTTCTCAAAAGCTGAAGTAGATCACACAATGCCGGTTGACCAGTATATAGGTGGCGTGGAACATGCTGTAATGCATCTTCTTTATACCAGATTCTTTACAAAAGTTCTTGCCGATCTCGGGTATGTTTCATTCAGAGAACCGGTAAAGAACCTGCTTACTCAGGGAATGGTGTGCATGGAGACATATTCCTGTGAAAACGGATACTTATATCCGGATGAAGTTTGCTGGAAAGATGGAATATGTGTGAAAAAAGATGATGATTCTCCGGTAAAAGTCGGCAGAGTCGAAAAAATGAGCAAGTCGAAGAAAAATGTTGTCGATCCAGTTCTGCTTATAAAAAAATACGGTGCAGATACAGCCCGTCTTTTTGTTCTTTTTGCCGCTCCGCCTGAAAAGGATCTTGAATGGTCGGAAGATGGTGTAGAAGGATGCAGCAGATTTATTATAAGGACATGGAATATTATCACTTCCAATGTAGATCTAATTAAAAACAGCCGGAAACTTCCGGAAAATGTTGAAGAAGGGAAAGATCTCTGGTCAAAAACTCACGAAACAATTAAAAAAGTCTCTGAAGAAATCGAGAGATTCCATTTCAATACAGCAATAAGTGCGATAATGGAACTGATCAATGCAAGCTATAAATTCAGATCGGAAAGCGAGATCGAAAAGTCCGTTTTTGCCGATGCTTTGAAAACTTCCATACTTCTTCTTAATCCTTTCGCTCCGCACATTACCGAAGAGCTTGCACAGCTTTGCGGAATGCCGGTACTTGCGGAAACTCCTTTTCCTGAAGTCAATGAAAAGGCTCTTATCAAAGATGAAATTCTTGTTGTCGTTCAGGTTAACGGAAAGCTAAGAGATAAACTTGCTGTAAAACCTGATATAAGCGCCGCGGAAATAGAACAGATCGTAAGATCAAAAGATTATTCGAAATTCCTTTCAAGCGGCTCTATAAAGAAAGTGATCTATATTCCCGGAAAACTTGTTAATGTTGTCGGATAAATTATGAAAACTTTTCCTCCTTCAATTAAAGATCTTGTTCCGCTCGGTTCGAACGGAGGGATTTTTTTTATTCATACTCCGGAAAGGTTCATAATCAGAAAACTGAAAGACGAGATCAGGCAGTTCGTGGCCGAAAATCCGACTTTTGAACTGATACTTTATGATATGACTGACGGTAAATCAATTCTTGCCGAAGCCGTGAATATAGCCCGTGAAATAGGGTTTTTCTGTGCTCAGAAGATCATAACTCTTGAACTTGCCGAAAAACTTGGTGATAAAGAAAGGGATATGCTGGAATCATATATTGACAACTGTGAGCCGAACAACTATCTGGTTGTATTTATCACCGATATTGACAAAAGGACTAAGTTCTTCAAATCATTGCAGAAAATTGGTAAGATATATAATGTTGTTCCAACTCCGGGTCCTGCTGATATCAGAAAATTCATAAAAAGCGAATTTGCCCCTTTTACACCGGATGAAAGGCTTGTGGAGTTTTTTTCCAGTGCTGAAAATCAGGATATGTTCTATATTCATTCAGAGGTTGAAAAGCTCAAACTTTATGCATCCAGCAGGCAGATGAACAGCATTTCATTTCAGGTGATTGATGATGTTCTGAACGGACTGAGCGAACAGGTGATATTTAAAATTATGGACTTTCTGGTTGAAAAAAGGATATCGGCGGCTGTGAAACTTTACAGGGATACCGTGACAATAGAAGGGGATTACAAAGTAAATCCTTTAATAATATCAATGTTTTTCAGACATTTCAGAGCGTTGATGAAAGGACGGATTTTTCTTAACGAGAATAAAAACAGTGAATTTGGCGCCTATCTCTCAAAGAACAGGCTTTTTTATTTGAAGAACAGAGGAACCGCCATTGCTCAGAGCAGTAAGAATATAACGATCCTTAAAGCACTTCAGAAGCTTGCCAATATCGAAATGGGAATGAAAGGTGCAAAAAATATTCCGGTATCCGACACCACAGTCGAACTCGAACAGTTCATGGTCGAATATTTCTAATCTCAGTTGCAACTTTTAATTGAAAAACCGGCATATAGAAAGTATATTTTGTCAATGTTCAATCTTTTGGGTGTGTGATGGTTTATATCCCTCCATTCAATGTCAGTGTAAAAGCGGTGAACCTCATTGCCGAGATCTCGGCGCTTGTTGAAAGATATGCCATCCGTCTTGAGCAGAAAGAAGGTGTTCATCTGAGAAAAGTAAACAGGATAAAGACTATCCGCGGTTCGCTTGCAATTGAAGGAAACACTTTGTCTGAAAGCATGATAACCGATATTATTGAAGGAAAGACCGTTGTCGCTCCGATCCGTGAAATTCAGGAAGTAAAGAACGCCATAAAGACATACACCGTTTATTCTGAATTTGACCCTTTTTCAGTGGAAGACATGCTGAAAGCTCACGGACTGATGATGGATCTGCTTGCTGATGATGCCGGTCATTTCAGGAAAACCGGAGTAGGTGTTTTTGCCGGGGGGAAAGCAGTACACATTGCTCCGCCGGCAGACCGTGTCCCATATTTAATGGATGATCTTTTCAAGTGGCTCAAAAGTTCAAAAGATCACCTGCTGATAAAAAGCTGTGTTTTCCACTATGAGTTTGAATTCATTCATCCTTTCAGTGACGGGAACGGCAGAACAGGCAGATTGTGGCAGTCGCTCATTCTCGCAAAACTGAACCCCGTCTTTTCACACCTGCCGGTAGAGAACATGGTCTTCCAAAACCAGCAGAAATATTATCAGGCAATACGCAAAAGCACCAGTGCCGCAGATTCAGGCATCTTCATCGACTTCATGCTCGAAGAAATATTGAAAACACTGAAAGAAAGAAAAGGGGAACCGCTGAAAAAAGTTGGCGGAGTAATTGGCGGAGTAAATGGCGGGGTAAATCCCGTGCTCGAATTTATTCAGAATAACCCGATGTGCCGCATCCCCACAATAGTCGAAGCCACCGGAATCTCAAAAAGAACAGTCGAAAGAATTATCAAAGAATTGAAAGAACAGAATAAAATTGAATTCACAGGCGCCCCCAAAAACGGCGGATATAGGGTGAAAGAATAAAAATAGGAGACAATTATGAATTTTGAAGAATTTAAAAGTAAATTGCAGGAAGCAACTACTGAAGAAGAGGTTAAAGCCACATATGCAAAACACTTTAGAATAAATTATAACACAGCTGACAAACATGATTTATATACAAAAAATGTGCTTTTTGAGTTTAAGAGCGACAAGAACTTTAATAATATTAAGGCTGTATCGGCTGTTATTGCCCAAACTTTATATTACATAAGAAGACTTAAATATAAAGATGTTACTAAAATGATTCCATTGTATATTTGCTTTGCTGACAAAAATGAAGCCGCAATAACGGAAACAATCAAATGGTCAAATTATTATTCAAACGATAATTATGATTGGGAGCGACCCGCAAGCAATCCAGATCCGAAACTGATTGATCATTTAGTAAAAGAGCCAGAAACGAACAAAACTCATGTATATAAAATTCTTCAAAAAGGAGACTATTCTGCATTTAAGGATATTCTTGAAATGGCATTAAATGGACAGTCGGGTTTGGATTTCGGAGATAAAAAAGTAATTAACGAAGATAATTTTGAAGCTGTTTTTAATCATTGGAAAAGTATCATCGGACAATATATTGTAAATGGTTACAAAGATTCATTCTATTTTCTTTCTAATATTCAAAAAGAAAGAGTAATTGTAGATAAAGAAAGCAGTCGAGTTGTGTTCACCTTTGAAGATAAAAATTCAAAAACTCAAAAAGTTTTAATGAAAGATTACGATTTTTTCTGGAGCATATACGATTATGTTTCCAATCCTGAAACAATTAATGGTATTCATTCAAAACTTGACAGGTTAACTGATGAATCTCAGAGAAGATTTGAGGGAGAGTTCTACACGCCATTAATTTTCGCAAAGAAAGCAATTCAATACTTAAACGATGTTATTGGTAAAAATTGGTATAAATCGGGCAAGTATAGAATATGGGATATGGCTGCTGGAACTGGAAATCTTGAATACCATCTACCTGCTGAATCTTATAAGAATATTTACATGTCTACACTCCATGCAAGCGAAGCTGATCATCTGAAAAAAGTTTTTCCGAATGCTACTTGTTTTCAATATGACTATTTAAATGATGATGTGGAATATCTTTTTAATAAAGAAGGGTTACCTTTCGAACCCAATTGGAAATTACCAAAAAAATTAAGAGATGAATTAGCAGATCCTTCAATCACTTGGATAGTTTACATCAATCCGCCATTTGCGACAGCTCAAGTCGGCGGGGCGAAAGGAGACTCTAAAAAAGGTGTGAGTAAAACAAAAGTAGAGACAGTCATGGATCAGGAAGATGCTGGACATGTAAAAAGAGAATTGTTTGCTCAATTTATTTTTCGTATAGTACACGAACTTCCAAAGAATACATACTTGGGAATGTTTTCAAAGTTGAAGTATCTCAATGCGCCAGACAGTATTGAATACAGAGATATGTGTTTTAATTATAAATACGAAAAGGGATTTCTTTTTAAGTCAACCAACTTTAGCGGAGTAACGGGGAAATATCCGATTGGATTTTTAATTTGGAATTTATCAAAGTCTTCCGAAGCTAAAACTGTGAAAATAAATATTGCAAATGATCAGGCAGATACAATTGGAGTAAAGCATTTAAGGTTAATTGAAAAAGAAGAAGTTCTTAATAAATGGTTTCCTAGACTGCAAAACACAAAAGATTATATTTTGCCACCACTAAGCAACGGGATAACGGTTAAAAATGACAACACAGATAAGAGACACAGGGCAAGACCTGATTTCCTGGCATCTATTTGCAGTAATGGCAATGACTTGCAACACGCCAAGTATGTAGTTATTCTCTCATCACCAAATGCTAGTGCCGGAGCTTTTACCGTGGTTGAAGAAAATTTTGAAAAGGCGTTGACACTTCATGCCGTTAAAAAAATTCCGAGACAAACTTGGCTCAATGACAGAAACCAATTTTTGATTCCGCATACCGAGCCAACAAAAGAGTTTTTGAACGATTGTGTTGTTTGGAGCTTATTCGCCTCATCAAACGAAACAACTGCATTGAAAGATGTTATCTATTTAGAAAATACCTATCAAATAAAAAACAATTTCTTTCCTTTTAAAATTGAAGAAATGAAAAAATGGGAAATAAAAGATCCGGACTTCAAACAGCAAATGGTTACGGACGAAAACAGATTTGTTGCAAACTGGATTTCAAAAAATGAGTTGTCAGAAGAAGCAAAGCTGGTTCTGGAGAAAGGGAAAGATGTTTATAAAATTTTCTTTTCAAATCTGAATCAAATGGCAACAAATAAATGGAAAATAGAAACTTGGGATGTTGGCTGGTATCAGATAAGAAGATGCTTAACAGAGCACCATTTTGGCACAGATGAATTGAAGGAATTGAGCAAGGCAAATGAAAAACTGGCGAATAAAATTTTACCGAAAATAGAAGAATACGGTTTTTTGGACAAAGATGAAGTTTATGAAGAAGTATAGCATCAAATCAATTATTGGTTTTGAAATAATGATATGATTTAAAAAAAAGTTCAATGCAAATGCTTTCTTAAATAATGTAAAATGATTACTGAAAAGAAAAATCAACACTACATACCCAAGTTTTATCTTAGGAATTTCTCATATAATGGAAATAAAAAACAGATAGGCATTTTCAATACCAATAATGGTTTCTACTTTGATCGAGCCACTCTAAAAGATCAAGCTTCAAAGGATTTCTTTTACGGATATGATGGTAAAATAGAAGGAGATTTATCTAAAATTGAGCATTATGTTTCTAGTGCAATTAGAGAGGTTGTGGAAAATAGAGTGCTTCCTCGAAAAGGATCGGAAGAACATTTGAAATTACTGATGTTTATGGCTCTTAATGATACGAGAAATCCCGTGAGAATTGAAGGTATGAAAAATATGTTTTTAGAAATGGGAAAGAAATTGTTAGAGATCGATCCAAACACAGATATTAGCAAACTTGTTCCATCGCCGTCTCACCAAGATACAATAAAGAATTCACTGTCAAACATTAAAGTTGTTTTAGATTATACAAAAGATTTGGATTTTAAGCTATTGATAAATAGAACAGATCGACCATTTATTAGTTCAGATTGTCCTAATGTGAGATACAATCAATTCTTGGAGTTGAAAAAATGGGGGCATTCTAAAACAGGTTATGGAACAACAGGACTACAAATATTTATACCTCTTAGTTCGGAAGTAACAATAATCTTTTTTGATTCAGGTATTTATAAGGTCGGAGATAAAAAGAAACATTTATATTGTATAAATAAGCAGCAAGATGTTGATAGTATTAATGTTCTCCAGTTTGTTAATTGCATTGAATCCATATACTTTGATGAAAAAGCATCCGAGAAATATATTAAATACCTTTATAATTTGTCTTTAAAATACAAAAAAGCAAATATCGCAAGATCTGATTTGAATTATATTGTAAAAG
>DAOQAY010000092.1:0-11678 GCA_035354435.1 bacterium | reverse complement strand
CATGGAAGGACATTCTTTAAAAGAAATAGACTTCAGAAAAGTGTATAATCTATCAATAATCGCAGTCAAAGAAATACCGGGAGAACTGATAATCTCACCAAGTGCCGGATTCAAGATCAAATCAACAGACATCCTTATTGTTCTCGGTAAAAAGGAACAGATTGACAATTATAATTCTATAAAAAGATAATCGTATAAAAATCTTTGACCGAACTCTCCTTTACAGTATTCTTTTTTGAACTTGGAGGGCTGATCGATGCCAAATTACATCACATTCGGGATATTTTTTACAATTGTTATTTCCATTACTATCGGAATGGTGAGATTTTTCATTATTTCACTTAAAAAAGCATTTCCTTCTTGCGGGTTGCACCCCGTGCTTCTCAAGGTTTTCTATCTGCCTGTTCCTCTTTCATTTTTTCTTTTCTATAACAGGGATCTGGAAGGAGTTTTCTATCAGACTGTTTTGGGTTATTTTTTATATTTCTACTTTGCTTTGCTTTTTGTTTTCTTTCTTTACGGGATATTTTTTGAATTTCTTATTCTTTTAAGACGGAAAAATTTCAAAAAACGGAAATTCATGTTCGCTGTTATTTCGGTTATTGCTTTTTACACAATTGCAATCGGATTTTATCTTGTGGATGATATTCAAGTGGAAAAACTGGAAATAACTACTCCGAAAATAAAGCAAGCAGTTAAAATCATTCAGCTTTCAGATATACATTTCAGTATGACGACTGGAGCGGCATTTGCAGAAAAAATCAGAAATACGGTGAACAGTCTGAAGCCGGATATTGTTCTGGTGACAGGAGATTTCGTCGATCACGGAATTGCCGAACCTGAAAAGGCTGCGACTTTTATGAGAGAGATAAATGCACCTATGGGCAAATATGCAATTTCAGGAAATCATGAATTTATTAACGGGTTTGAAAAATCTGTTGATTATGTAAAATGGAGCGGTTTCAGCTTTCTCTATAGCGAATCGGTAAAACTGAGCAGTGGAGTGACACTTGTCTCGGTAATGGATAAAACAGCAAAACGATTCGGATATGAGATACCCGATGATATTGAAACTCTTAAAACAGCAGATCTGTCTGATTTCGTTATCTTTTTAAAGCACCAGCCTTCGATTAATGATGGGACAGAGCAGTATTTTGACCTGATGCTTTCGGGGCACACACATGGCGGACAGCTATTTCCATTCGGCATTTTTGTCAGGATGTTTTTTCATTATTTTTCAGGAACATACAAATTCAAAAACGGCTCGACTCTTCATGTAAACAGGGGAACCGGCACATGGGGTCCGCCTGTCAGGTTCGGTGCAATGCCTGAGATAACACTAATAACTCTTCTTCCTGAAAATCTAGAAAAATAAAACCTTCTGATATATGATACAAAATCGCTGTTTCAGATATTAAAAAGGAGTTTCCTTTGCGATTTATCATATGTTTGTGTTTCGTTGCACTAATATTTACCTTTTCACAGCCTCTTCGGGCAGAGAGCAGCAAAAGCGATCAACAGCAAATCAAAAATGAGTACGAGAAAACCATACCTTGGAAATCTGCGCAGGAACAGTCCTTAAGTTTCAAAAAAACCTATAAAATAAAAAAAGCTGCAGGGGTTTCGTTTGTAATTCTCGGAGCCTTAACAATTGTAACAGGTTTCGGTTTTATGGGTGCATTTGGAGAAGAAGGAGCTTTCATCGGAGCGCCTTTTATGTTTGGGGGACTGACATTAATATCAACAGGACTGACCATTAACAGTTCTGCATATTACAGTTTAAAAGGTTCAGAGGCATTCGACAAAATATCAGGCAGCAGATATGATCACAATATGTCTGCCATGCAGTATTATGAGACTTCCGGAATAAAACTGTCCGTCAAGAAAGAAGCTTCCGATGATTTTGGTACAAAAGGAATTATTCTGACATCTATTTCAACAACACTTCTTGTTGCTTCGATAGGCTGCTTTATAGGTGCCGCAGTCACTGGCAGTAACAATAAATCTGATAATAGCGATGAATCTGATAATAATGACGGAGATATCGGTGAAGCAATGGGAGAAGGCTTGGAATCGGCACTTTTGCTGATGGTGGGAGTTTCAGGATTAGTTTCAGGAGTTATCATTTTTTCAGAAGGAATATCACTTCTTGCCGTATCTTCGAAATGGAGCAGATTAAATCCACAGTCTGGATCTGTTACCTTAAACAGCATAGCTCCGATAATAGACCCTGTTTCCAAAACCTACGGACTGAGCATGGGATTTTCATTTTAAAAAGGAGGTGCCATTGAAATTAGTCAGACATATCTGCATGCTATCTCTGATTTTCTTTTGTTTGAATTTTCAGATCTTTGCTCAGGATGCTGATATTGCTGACGAGAGTGTCAGTGATGTTGAAGCTTCAATTCCTGATGCCGACATTCAGGTCGAAAATGCAAAAGAAAAAACTGAACCCGAGAAAACTGTTGAGCCGGAAAAAGTGGAACCTGAAAAATCTCCTGAACCTGCTATCATTGAACCTGCAAAACCTGAACAGGAAAAAGCAAAATATGTAAAAAAAAGAAATAATCACCATATATTCACTGCTCTTGTAAAAAAAGAGCAGCAGAAAAATTTAAGAGGTTACTCGAATAAAAAAGCCGGAGCTGCGGTGTTAATGACTATGGGGCTTGGTGTTGCAATTTCAGGGCTCGCATTGGCAATAGCCGGGACCGACTTGTCAGTAAGCAACGACGAATTGACAACACAAATGATGATGTATGGCGGAACAATGGCCGTAGGATTAGGCACTTTTCTCAATTTTTCATCTGAACACAGCCTGAACAAATCCGGATCTTTTGCTTCATGGCTCGAAAATAACAACGATAAACAGATTCCGCAATCAGAATATGATGAATTAACAGAGATCAAAAACTCGGCAAAAAGAAAAAGTGCAAAAAAAATGAGAGAGCACGGTGCAGGAATTCTTTTTCTTGCAGCGCCGGCTTTTGCAGTTTCTATTTATTCTTTTGTCAGGCTGTACAAAGATATGGAACAGGATTTCACTGACCACGACGATAAACACGATAGAAGAGTGACTACCGCACTTGTGTTCTTATCAAACTCTATGACTCTTATTCCCGGAATTGCATTGACTGTTCTGGGATCAATCATGATACAGAAATCTTATAAATGGCAAAACTTGTATAGCGAAAACGGCAGGCTAACGCTGAACACAATAGCTCCCGTGATTAATCCGGTCTCGAAAACTTACGGAATAAATCTTGGATTTTCGTTTTAAAAGGAGGACTCTTGAAACTTTTAAGATTTTTAGGGATAACTTGTCTGATTTTTATGATTTTCAGTTCTGGAATTTATGCTGATGAACCTGAGCCCAGAAATGGAAAAGAATGTCAAGATTATGAATATTCTTATGGAAAATATGTTTTCACAGCAAGAAACCTGATTAAAAACGGGAAACTTGGAAAAGGGGCCCGCCTGTTAAAAAAACATCTCGAATGCTGGGATGATAGTGAAATTTCTATTGAACTTGGCACACTGTACACATATCAGAAAAGATATTATCTTGCCGGGCTTGTTTTTAAAGAAGCCGGCATGATGGATCTTTATAATAAAGTTGAACGGTTGAGAATCGAGAATAATACTGACGAAAAAATGTCAGCTATACGGGAATCAGCACGAAATAAAGCATTTAATTTTGAAAAATCCTATAGAAAAAAGAAATACGGAACAATACCTCTGTTTGTCATGGGATCTCTGTTCGCGGGTTCAGGGTTTGGTCTATTTCTTCACGATAGGGCTTTTGGAGGCACAAATTCACCGACCGCCCAGTTTACATTAATGTTTTCCGGATTATCTATGATAGGTTCCGGAATTTTATTAAACCTTTCTGCCGAGCGTGACAACAACTCATATCATGCATATAAAGACCTTTCAACCAGACAATTTGAAATGGATTCAATTCTTGATGACGACTATATTAATCCTCAGATTGAAAACACAATAAAACTCAGTTCGATACAAACAATGAAAAATCACGGAACTGTTTTAATTCTAATGTCGCTGCCCATGCTGGCTCTTTCTGTGTTTGCGATCTACGAAACCTTTCATTATGTTTTGTATAATGGATCCATTTTTCACTTTAATGATGATGGCGACGAATTTATGTATGCTCTGTTCAGGGTTTTCATCATGCCGGAGATTGCGGCAGTATTCACTTTATTCCCAACCATATTTTGTCTAGTTAGCGGTATTAAAACACTCGTAAAAGCTTCAAGACAGGAAGATTTGAGCAAAGAACCAACCGGTTTTACGCTGAACAGCATAGCTCCGATGATAGATCCTGTTTCAAAAACTTATGGCGTTGCCATGGGATTTTCGTTTTAGAGATATTACTTTAAATTCTGTGAGAACGGGATAAGTTTGAATCCCTGAAGAATTTTGCCGGTTTGTTTCTGGGCTTCTTCAAGTAGTTTTGCAGGATCTTCCTTCCACATTCCGAGTATAACCGGATATCTTTTTATTATTGCTCCGTCACTGACCGAGAAATACTTGCCGTCGTTTTCAAATGCGACACTGTATCCATTGTATTGAAGATCAATCACCTGAATTTTCTCATTGTTTTTTGCATCCCACAAAATAACTTCCTTACCTACTGAGGCAAAAAGAGAACCGTCAGGAGAAAAAACAACCATATTCGCAGGTCCTGAATGACCTTGAAGTATTGCAATATTCTTTTTTGACTCTATATCCCATTTGTAAAGTTTTCCGTCTTCTGTTGCAGTTACGGCATATTTCGAATCCGGTGAAATGGCAATAGACATGATATTCTTGGAAACACCTTTTGATGAAAAGATATTTCTCCCGTCAGGTACACTCCAGAAATTCAAATCACCATTCCTTCCTCCTGAAGCGGCAAAATTTCCGTTCTTTGACACAGCCACGGCAAGCACAGGTGTAGCCTGTTTTAGAACAGCTATCGACCTTTCCTTTCCCATATCCCATATTCTTACAGTTCTGTCCTTACTTCCCGACACCAGATAATGCCCGTCAGAAGTGAACGCCAGCGATGATATCTGATCAGTATGCCCTCTCATTTCTGCAAGTATCTTCCCGTTCTGAGGATTCCACATTCTCAGCATACCGTCACTGTCTCCAGATATAAGATACTGTCCGTCAGGTGAGAATGCTATGCTGTATGACACGATTTTTGGCATGCCGAAAGAAGACTGCATAGATTCACCTTCCACATTCCAGAGTTTTATTGTCGAGTCCCAGCTCGATGATGCAAGATATTTCCCGTCAGGTGAATAACTCAGCGAAGGAATGTATGTTGCATGACCTCTGAATGTGAAGACCTGTTTTTTGATATCTGTCTTCCACAGTTTTATAACTCTGTCTTCACCTATTGAAACAATTGAATTTCCCATAGGCATGAACGAAGCGGAAAAAATAGACCCTTCATGTCCCCTGAGTTCTGCCACCTGCCTTGTCTTGAGATTTATCAATTTGATAATACCGTCTCTTGTTGAAGCGGCGGCAAAATTCCCATCACTAGAAATATCAAGGTCAAAAAAAGCATCCCAGTGTTCAAGAATGTTTACAGGAACCGGATTCTCAATATTCCAAATCAAAAGTTTTTTATCATATCCTGTGGAGATGAAATGGAGATTATCTTTCAGAAATCTTACCGCAATGACAGGTTCACGATGATTCTTGAAATTTGCAACAAATACACCATTTTTCAATAGATATATTCCGCCTGAACTGTCTGAAACTATTATCATACTTCCATCAGGCGACCAGTCGGCAGCTCTTATGGAACTATCTCCCTGAAAGACTTTTCTGGCGTTAAGCTGAACTTCATTTATGTTGACTATCCACAGATTCTTTTCAGTACCTCCGAAAGCTATTTTTTCCGAGTCAGGAGAAAAAGATATTGAATATATTTCACCATTTGGAGCATGTATCGATCTGATGAGCATCCCTTCCTTTGCATCCCATAAATTAAGAGTTCTGTCGTAGCTTCCGGAAGCGAGATATTTACCATCAGGTGAAAATTCAATAGCTGAAATTTCGTCCTTATGTCCTTCAAGTATGAACTTTAACTTTCCGTTCGATGCAAAATAGACATATATCTCTTTTTTCTTTCCGGCAACTGCAATCATGCTTCCGTCAGGTGAAACAGCAATATCTCTCGCATCAAAAGGGACAAAAGTTATGTCAGCTTTAAAAGCATCGTTCTGATGAACATTCGAAAGATATAGCGCCGACTGCATGGAAAGAAGCTGTGCGGCACTTTCTTCGATGTTCTCATTGACATATGATAAAGGATATTTCCAGGGACTTTTCGGATTGAAAGGATTGTGATAAAGTGCAGCGGCAGAAAATACCGAAGCTCCGGCAAAATTTTTCTCTTTTATAAGTTTTTCAGCATACTCAAGATAACCGAGAGAAAGGTTGAGATGAGCAGCCCTTTCATTTTTTACAGATTCACGATATGCATAAAGTATTATCAGAGAACCTATGAAAAGAACAAGTGCAAAAATACCGATAAGACCTGATAATGCCCTGTTTTTCCTTACGAATCTCTTGAAGAGTTCCCACGAGCTGTATTCATAGGCTTTTATTCTGCCTCCAGACATGAAATTTTCTATTTCCCTTGCGATCTCAATGGCAGACTGATATCTGTCAGCTTTGTCAGGAGTAAGTGTTTTGGAAACAACCGCACAAAGATCCATCGGAGCTTCAGGCTCATATATCTTTATTTCAACAGGAAATTCATTTTTTACCATTTCCAGAGTTTCTTTTATGTCTCTTCCTTTGAACGGAGGATGTCCGGTAAGGATTTCGTAAAGCACTGCGCCCAGTGAATAAATGTCACTTCTTTCGTCAATTTCAGATATTTCACCTTTCGCCTGTTCCGGCGGCATATACGCCGGAGTTCCTATCGCTTTCCCTCTTGCAGTGTGGCCGATATGCTCAACTTTCAGCAATGTCAGCTCTTCACGAAGTTCAGTTTCATTCTCGTCAGCCTCGCCTTTGACTTTGGCAAGACCCCAGTCAAGAACCACAGTTTCACCAAATTCCCCGATCATGATATTATCTGGTTTCAGGTCACGGTGGATGACACCTCTGCTGTGGGAATAAGCGATCGCATTGCAGATATCACGGAAATGGGGAAGCAGTCTGAGCCTGTTGGAAAGATTTCCGGCATCGTGAATAGCCTGGGCAAGAGTGACACCTCTAACCAGTTTCATCGTATAATAATGATTACCATCCGGCTTCCGGCCTATCTCATAAACAGGAACTATTCCGGGATGTTCAAGCTGTCCTGTGACCTTGGCTTCTCTGAGAAAGCGGATCTCATCAGCTTTAAGCTTGCTGTCGTCCAATGCCGCAATCTTTCCAGGATTATCGACCTTTATCAGCTCTTTCAGCGCGATTTCACGACCGATCCTGTCATCAAAAGCTATGAGAACTCTGCCGATACCGCCTCTTCCCAGCTCGTCTTTTATCTCGTATTTCCAAGGATTTTTCTCAATCTTTTCAAGCTCAGCAGAACTTTCCGCAGAGGATGCGATAAGACTGTCCGCATCTATTGAAACAGTTCTTGTTACCGGTTCGCTCATAATCTATCTCCAAAACTTAAGCGATTATAACAGTTATGATTTCTTTTTCAAATGAGGCATGCTTGAAAAATGAACAGTTGCTGTTATTATGTTTCAGGATTTGCGGAGTTCATACATGGAAAAGAGCCTTATTTCAGTGATAATTCCGGTTTTCAACAGACCGGTTCAAATAAAAAAAGCAGTGGATTCGGTACTGTGTCAGTCTTACAAAAACTTTGAGTGCATTATCATAAATGACGGCTCTACTGATGAAACATTAGATGTTTTGAAGGAGTACGGCAAAAAAATAAAAATCATTACAACTGAAAATCACGGAGTAAGTGCGGCTAGAAATACTGGTGTAAAAAATGCATCAGGAAAATACCTTGCATTCCTTGATAGCGACGATGAATGGAAACCCAAAAAGCTTGAAAAGCAGCTCTTCCATTTAATTCAAGGAAATTATAGAGTTGCACAAACTGAAGAGATCTGGATAAGAAATGGAAAATTCCTGAACAAGACAAAAAAGCACATTAAACCTGTCGACGATATTTTTATCCCGAGCCTTGATATCTGCATGGTGTCGCCTTCAACTGTTATCATGGAAAAAACACTGTTTGAAGATTACAGCGGTTTTGATGAGACACTTGCTGTCTGTGAGGATTACGACCTGTGGCTCCGCATGTCATTTAAAGAGAGATTCGGACTTCTGAATGAAAACCTCGTTATAAAATACGGCGGCCACACAGACCAGCTTTCAAACACTCCGGCACTTGACAAGTACCGCATCATGTCATTGATCAAAATACTCTCAACTCACCGTGATCTCTCTGATTTTCACCATAGCGAAATTATAAAAATGTTGAACAGAAAACTCGAAATATATCTTGCAGGAGCAAAAAAACGGGGCAACACCGAAGGTGTTGATTGGGCGGAAAAGCTGTTACAATTCCATTGAGCATACTGCCTGTCTTATAACAGTTATCGTAAATGACCTATTTATGGACTTTTGTATATTTTGAAATTTCAGGAATATATTTTACTTATGATTAATCGGAAATTGTAACAGAAGACGAAGGTCCATTCCATATAATATTCCATCTTGACATTATATCTCGACCGATAAGAAGTCCGAAATTCTGAGCATTACCAGATCCTTTAAGAGCCAATTGAAGATTAAAAGGTAATTGGCATGAACCAATTTGTAAATTTTGAAATGGTGTCAGATTCGTATTGGGAAAACTTATATCGACTGCAAAAGTAGGTGTGTTTTGCGCACCTGCGGCTGTATGACTTATCGCCTGTCCTGTGGGATTTAATCCCAAGTGTTTAGCAAGAGAAAGATCAATTGAAGTAATACTTGCTCCAGTATCAAAATGAGCCAGTACCACGATAGAGGTTAGTGGTAAAGGATTCGGCGGCTGTCTAAACGCAGATGCTGTTGAAATTTCTACCGGCAGATTAAGACCACGAAACATGAGAGGTTGTGGCGTTATTGACAGACTAACCTGTGTCCCTTGCGGAACTTGTGGTGGCATTTTAATGCCAATGTTAAACTGATTGATTATAGCCATATCTTAATTTCCTCGAATAATAACATCACTGTCAGATAGGGCCTGAAATAAAAAGTTTACAGTCTCTTCATCTGAGACCGCCTGCTGGATTACAAATTCACTCTGCGGGTAGTGAGAAAGAGCTTCTTTTAATGCTGCCTCAAAAGTATCAAAAGCTCCTTTCACTGATTCAGAATGAATAATTAAAAATTTCCCCTTGGTTAAAGTATTTTTAGCCAGTTCCGGCAGTTCTCGCCTAAAATAATTCAAATTTTTTTCCTGCTCTTTCGACCAGTAGCTACTAGACATGGACATCTCCTTTACTAAATTTTAGTAAATTTAACTATAATTGTGATCTTATGCTCGTCAAGAGAAATTTTAACAATACAATAATTAATCCATTCTTGAAAAACGGCCGTTGCTGTCATCATATTCCGTAATTTAGAGGTTAACAGCCTGCTTAATCAGACGAAAAGACACAAAAAACCTGTCGATGATATTTAAACGGCGCAAAGAAAAGAAACAACACCGAAGGTGTTGATTGGGCGGAAAAGCTGTTACAATCTCATAGAGCATCTTAAAAAAACAGACCCTTGCAATGATTACTTTAATGTTTTGCGAATTTATTCAGGAAGTTTGTCGATTTCTCCGTTCATGATATAGGGTAAAAACTGTTGTATTTTGTCAAAAGGCCAGTTCCACCACTCTATCTGTTTTAATTTACTGATGGTTTCTTCATCAAAGCGTTTTCTGATTTCTTTTGCCGGTACGCCTCCGACAATCGCATATGGAGGAATATCTTTTGTTACAACGGCTCTTGTTCCTATAATTGCGCCGTCACCGATATGAACACCGGATAAAACAACTGCTTCATATCCTATCCACACATCATTACCGATTACAATATCGCCTTTGTTGTCCCATGCGGTGGCAACATTTTTCTTATCCAGATTCCATTCTTCAAAAAATATCGGAAACGGGTAAGTTGAAAGTGAGTTCAGCGTATGATTGGCACTGGTGAAAATGAACTTTGCGCCGCAGGCTATGGAGCAGAATTTTCCGATAATCAGCCTGTCTTTATTAATAGGATAATGGTAAAGCACATTATTTTTTTCAAATTGCACCGGATCGGAAACAAAGTCATTGTATATAGTATAATCGCCGACAATTATATTCTGATTCGTGATGATATTCTTTAAATACACTGTCCCGGAATCATTGGTTCTCGGGTATATTTTTTTATTTTCAGCCATTAAAATACTCCTGAAAGAACTGATTATCCAATTTTATAAGCAAAAGCCTGACTGTTTTCAATTTAAAAAAAGAAAAAACTGCAATTATCAATGTTTTCTTGATTCTTTCCCTCATTCTAAACAATTTATTTTTTAGTATAAAAAGCTCCTGTTTTTTTATCAATCTTATTTATCTTTGTATTGACTAAACAAACTGAATTCATTAGAGTTCTCTGTTTTAGCTTTTTGCGGGGCAAAATGGTTACAAAGATAATTAAAAACAGTTACTGGCTTGTTCCGGATGCTATTCTTGCAGGTCCTTTTCCGGGAAGTGACGAGGAATTTTCTTACAAATTAAGGTTGAGAGCCATATACGATGCAGGAATAAGAGCATTCATCAATCTTCAGCAGGTTGGAGAAATGGCTTCAAGTTCAAGAAACTATGATGAAGATTACTCTGAAATTTTCAGACATTTTCTGGTTCAGAACAATGAAAAAGAGATATCAGGCGGTTTTCTGAAAAGATTCTCTATTCCTGACAGAGGAACTCCCTCAATTGAGCTTATGACAGAAATACTTAATGAAATAGACTTATTGCGATCAAAGAACATTCCTTTATATATTCACTGCTGGGGTGGAATCGGCAGAACCGGAACAGTTGCGGGATGTTATCTGATGCGTCACGGGATCACAGATAAAAGAACGGTGCTTGACGAAATATTTCAATTGAGAAAGGCTTATGTAGATCAAGTTTATTTAAGCTTCAGATCTCCCGAAACGGAAGAACAGGAACAATTCATCCTTGAATGGAAAAAAGGTCAGTAAGCTGTCAGTTTTTCACACAGACAACATCATCCAATTTAATATGATCATTTGTCGTGGTCGTATTTCTGACTGAGAAAATCAATTCGAAAGCTGCTCTATCTGAGGCAAGTGTAAAATTATATGTGATCTCCTGCCAATTCGCTGAAGCAATAGTCGTGTAATTTGTATATGTATAATCACCTGTGCCATTTGAATAGAAAGCGTTTCTTACATCTCCGCTGCCGCTTGCCCAGTATTTACAAGTGTAACTCCCGGCTGTCAGAGCAATTGCGGCAGACGTAAACCGCTTATGGCTGGTTGTGGTATTCTGAAGTTTTAAAGCAAATGATCCTGTACGAACATTTGTGGATTCTTTAACAATGTTTGATGCCGCGAAGTCTGTTTTGGAACCTTTCCAGCTGTCTGGATATGCAGCATCTGTCCACAATTCGAAACTGCCATTTTGCAGAAGTGAACTC
>DAOQAY010000091.1:0-11740 GCA_035354435.1 bacterium | reverse complement strand
GCTGGAGATGGAATGATTTATACAGCTTATTTAAAAGGTCCTGCAGGAACTGGCGGTTACAGCGATGCCCATACAGGAGCTAACGGTTTGTCAGCTTCATACTTAGAGTACTGACGGCAGCGGTGGAGGTTGATTTGAAACAGAGCATGGTGCTGATATCATTAACTATTATGGTTTTATTTGTTTCCTGTTCAACTGATAATGGTGATAATTCGATTTACGGGAAAACTGATAACAGTGCTTCCAATGACGAAAATAATGTGACAGATGGTAATAATACAGTCTCTGATAATGGCAACACTCCTGATAACGCAGGTCTTCCTGATGATAGCGGTCTTCCGGATAACGAAGAAAACGATTCTTCAAATACCGGAAATGATGCTGATTTGATTTTACCTGACGACAATCAGATTCCTGACAATGATTATATCAGCGGCTTATGCGGTAACGGAGAATTGGAGGGAGGAGAATTCTGTGAGCTTGAAATGATGAAATTGTGTGTCGACATTGATTCCGGATCTTTTACAGGTGGAAATGCACCATGCAACTCTGCCTGCACCGGTTGGGACACATCACAGTGTGAGTCACTTTCATGTGATGATGCAACTGATAATCCTGATGTTGCGTTTGTTGATTCTAACTGTGACGGGATAGATGGAACGATTGCAGATTCGATATTTGTGGACATATTGAAAGGAAATGATTTTAACAGCGGCACGAAGGATAATCCGCTTTCTTCTATTGCAAAAGGTCTTGAGCTGGCACAGACAGATGGAAAGAAACAGGTTCTCATCGCAGCAGGGATATATAATGAAACCATTCATCTGATAGATGGAATTTCAATTCACGGTGCATATAGCGGATTTCCTGAATGGAAGAGAGCACTTGCAAATGAAGTGCTGATAATCGGCGGTCCTGTCGGTATGATAGGCGATTCGGTTTCTAATCTTACTCTTTCGTTTATCCGTATAAAATCGGCAGATAATTTCACTGAAAGCGGCACATCAGCAGGCATGAGACTGAAAGATTGTGCTAAGGTTCAGCTTAGATATGTAAAGATAGAATCAGGTCATGGCGGTGACGGTTCGGCTGGAAGTGCCGGAACAGAAGGCAGTTCAGGTCTGAGCGGAGGTTACGGCAATCTGGGTTGTGAAGATGATGGAGGATTTTGCGGAAGTTGTGACAGACCGTCAGGCGGTACAGGCGGAAGTTCATCCTGTGGAGCAAAAGGTGGAAATGGCGGACAATCTGGAAACGGCAGCAGCAACGGTGATTCAGGTCAAAATGGAGAAGGTTCCACAGATAATGGCGGAGCTGGCGGGACATCAACTTCTTCGGGATCATGCCCTTTTGTGCCCGGTGCATCGACAAATGGAAAAGATGGCGGTAACGGAATTCCCGGTACTAAAGGTGCTGCGGGTGCATCTTTCGGCGGATATGATGAATCCGGATATGTTCCCGGTAATGGCGGAAACGGTGATTATGGAATAAACGGTAATGGCGGTGGCGGCGGTGGCGGCGGTCATGGCGGTAATGATGGCAGTCTAAAGGATTGTGATACTTACGGTAGTTCAGGCGGCGGCGGTGGCGGCGGCGGTTGCGGCGGAACAGGCGGAACAGGCGGTACCGGAGGCGGAGCGTCTATCGGAATATGGATAGAAAACAGCACATTAATAATTCTGGATAATGTGGGAATTGATACTAATGATGGCGGAGCTGGCGGGGCAGGTGGCAAAGGCGGTAAAGGCGGAGCTGGCGGATTGGCAGGTTCAGGTGGCGGTTATGGTGGAAGTCAGGCGGATGGAGGTTGCGGCGGATACGGCGGAGCTGGCGGAACCGGAGGAGTTGGCGGAGCCGGTGGCGGTGGCGGTGGCGGACCGAGCATGGGTATTGTAAAAATAGAAAGCACAGTAGATGGCATAATGGATACGGTTTTTTTTATTGGACAGGGCGGACCCGGCGGAGCAAGTGACAGCAATTACGGTCTTCCGGGGAAAGTCGGATCTGTCAAAGTGTTTCCTGAATAATTCAAAGAGGCATTTCAAACGATATTGTAAATTCAATTACAGCGTCAACGGGTGTTCCGTCTTTTGTTTTTCCGGGTCTGAACTTGTATTTTGATACGGTTTTTACTGCCGCTTCAGAAAAAAGTTTATTATCGCTTTCGAGCACTTTTATATTAACAATATCGCCTTTTTTTGAAATGGACAGTTCAAGAACCACTTCTCCTTCTATCTCTTCTTCTTCAAGGGCTTTCGGATAGTCAGGTTTTACCGGATTTATGGCAACAGGCATGACCGCAAGTGCCGTTGATGCAACAGGTGCAAATTTTTTCTCTTCTTTTTTAACCGCTCTTTCTTCAAGATCTGAACCTGAGCTGTAATCCTTAACTTTTTCAGGCGGAGTATATTCTTTTTCCATTTCTTTCATCAAAGTGTTTCCGACCCTGACCCCGATCCCTTCTGTGGTTTTATCTTCAACAGTCTTTTTTGTGACACCGAAAACAGGTTTTGCCGCTTCCTGATCTTTTTCAGGCTCTTTTCTGATGTGGCTTACTGGCGGTTTTTTTATTTCTATTTTTTTTGCCACCGGAGGTTTGACAGGTTCTTTTTTTATTTCCGGCTCAGTTTTTTTTATCTTTACCTGAACAAAAGTGCTTTTCCCGTAGTTTTCAGTAACCAGCTTAACTCTTGTGAGATGAAATATTGAAGCAAAAATGAAAGCGTGAATTAAAGCTGAAATAAGTATTCCGATTGAGAGGAACCCTCTTTTATTCATTGCGAATTCTTGAGAGCCTCCTCGTCATATTCAACATTTATGGCGAAGTTATATATGCCAATTTGACGAATAAGGTCAATTATATCAACAACTTTACCGTGATACACCATTCTGTCTGCTGAAATGACAACTTGAAGTTCACCGCCTTTTGCCTTTTCGTTTTTCAGTTCCTGAGCAAGACTTTGTATATCAGCAGTCTTTCTACCGGAAATGTAATAATCGCCATTCTTTGAAACAAGGATTGAGACAGTATTTTTTTCTATCTCTTTTCCTGTAGCGGCATGAGGCAGATCGACCACAATAGCTTCTCTTGCAATGAAACTGCTAACCAGCATGAAAATGATCAGAAGAACAAGCATTATATCAACAAGCGGTGTGACATTTATCGCTGAAATGGTTGCGTTTTCTTCGTTTTCGTTAAAATCCGCACCTGCCATATCATTACTCCGTTATTTCTATTGTAAACCACATATGATCCGTTCCCCAGCGGTAATCTTCAGAACTTTCCGCAGAGGTGGCTTTATCTCTCAGGACATGATAAAAGTTGAAAGTTACAGGGAGAACTTCAGGATCAGCCTTTATTTTATCCAGTATTCTTGTAAAATCAGCCGCAAAATACTGTCTGTTCGGTGTCACTTTTTCATCAGCCGGCACAAAATCGCCAAGATCGCTCAAGTCAGTTTTTATGTCAATATCTTTATCAATCGATGATTCTGTATCAGATCCGAAATACCACCTATAGTTCAATCTGTCGTAGCCGGTCGTTTCATCAGGTACAGACTTAAAGCCGATGGTGTTCGGCATATCTTTCAATGAAAATCGGATGTTGTCTCCATTTTTTATTTTTATCGAATCAACAGATCCTTTTAAAAGATATGCAGCCTCGACATATGAAATAACGGGATTAAGTCTTACGCCGTTATCAGGTGCTTTTTCATATATCCTTATCGTTTTTGTTATTGTCAATGTTCTCAATTTCTCCGAATCAGGCACCGGAACTTCAAAAGATGCTATCACGGGAATATCGGCAAATCCCTTTTCCTTGAAACTGTCTATCATTCCTGAAGCGATATCGCTATCACTGTTGTTGATAATATTTTCGATGTTATCAGGCAGTTTGAATGTGAACGGTTTGTTGTAAGGCAGAGTGAGTTCAGATATTCCGAGCCAAGAGACAGGAAGATCGCTATCCTGTGAAAAAGTTCTGCCGCCTATGAACAGTGACATTGTAAGAGTATCGCCTAGAACCGCTTCCACAGGTTCGGCCTTAAAACCGATCGGTCTGATCTCTGTGAGAATGTATCCAGGTTTGACAGTCGGATTAGGGTCGCAGGAGGCAATGAAAAGAAAAGAAAGCAGGACAAATAGTTTTTTCATTAGAAATCTCCCTTCAATCCAACGAAAACCATTATCGGAAATCCATAAGTATAAACTTTCTCAGTATAATCTTCGCGGTAACTTACCCCGAGTGGATTTTTTGCCATATATACATTCTGGACATCAATGTAAGTTGAGAATATCCATTTGTCGAATATCCAGTATTTATCGATTCTTAAGTCAAGCTGATGGGTAACAGGAAGTCTTTTATTGTTCACTTCACCTTTATATTGAGGAATATTGAAATTATTGTCGGCATCAAATGAATAATCCGAGAAAAGAAGGTCTGAATACGGCGCTCCCGAAGCCAGTTTGAATCTTGCACCGAACTGCCAGTATTTATTAGGTTTATAGCTTGCCACAGCAATAAGATTGTGATTCACATCGACATCGAACGGACGCCATTCACCATCAGGTGAATCCTTTCTTTCAGACATGCAGAAACTGTATGATATCCATCCGAAAAATTTGTCTGTCATTTTGTGACGGATAAGAAGTTCAACTCCGTATGCATATCCTATTCCTCCGTTAGAATATGATGAAAGATTGTCAGAGCTGTCTCTTTTAACAAGGTCAAAGAAATATTTGTAATAAGCCTGAAGGTCAAATTCCAGAACATCAATAGGATTATATTCAACACCGCCGATAGCATGGACAGCTTTTTCAGGCTTAAGCCCGGGAGTTCCCCACGGTTTGTATGATTCATCATTAGACGGAAGCTGTGAATAAATTCCGCCAGCAGTTTTTAAAGTCCACTGATCGCTGATCCTGTATTTAAGTGTCAGCCTGGGATCAAAAAGCATCTGAGTGTTATGTTCGTCATAGATAAAGTTTATGCCGGGAACAGCAGTGAATTTGCCGTAAGTGATCTCATCCATGAAATATATTCCAGGAAACCAGTAGTGTCCGTCAGAATGGTCTTCGATCTCGTTGCTCAAAGGATTGTAAGCAACTTCGCCTTCTTTGGGCATTGCAAACAGATTGACATCCATTGTGTAATAACCGTAATAGAATTTTGTGCCGAACCTGAGTTTATGAACATCATTGAGTTTAAGCTCCATCTTTTCACTGAGTTCCAGCTGGAAGAAGAAATTTTTGAAATATGCCATACCTCCGGCGTTAATATCGACCCAGACAACTTCAGCCATAGGTGAAAAAAGGCTCTTGAAATCATTGTCGCGGAAGTGCCACTCGGTTGTATGCTGAATGTACTGTGTTTTTGTTTTTGCAGTATTGCTCATTTTCTGAATTGATGTCTGATTATCAAATCCCAGTCTGACCTCATCCCATGTGCCGAGAGTATACATTTTCAGTTTATTCCTTTTGCTGAACTCATGAACATACAGGATCATAGCATCGTAATAGAACGGATATGTCGAAAATGATATGGAATTATTGAAAAGTCCCATATCTTCGGCAATTTTCACATAAGCATCGATCATTCCTCTTTTAAAGGCGACTGCCAGATAATCTTTGTCCGAGAGAGGACCTTCAACCATGAACGACACATTCAGAAGACTCAGATTTAAGTAGCCTCCCCATCTGTCTTTTCTGGGATCTCTAAGGTTCAGCTGTACCACGCCTCCCATTGTGTTAAAATATTCCGCAGAAAAACCTCCTGCGAAAAAGTCAAGAGATTCAACCAGTTCCGGTTCTATAACAGGATCTATTCCGGCAAAGTGGTACATCAGCGGTATTCCGTGTTCATCGACCACAGTGCTTGAATCTCCGGCTGAACTGCCTC
The DNA here is from genome assembly GCA_035354435.1 of bacterium. Lineage (GTDB taxonomy): Bacteria > UBP6 > UBA1177 > UBA1177 > UBA1177 > JAKLDO01. The sequence continues at coordinate 5,841 of DAOQAY010000091.1, read as the reverse complement.
TTATGACAAGTCCTGAGCCATATCCATTGAATACGGAAATATTTGTAACTCCTGGAAGACTTGTAACAGCCTTGAGAACATCTCTGTTCGTTCCGGGAATCTTAGATGCTTCTTCAATTGTGATCCTCTGAACTGAAACCTCGCCCTTGTTTTTTTCGCCTGTGACAACTATTTTGTACGGATTTATGACAAGCGGTTCGAGTCTTAAAACAAGATCAAGTTTTTCACCTTTTTTCACTTCAATTTTTGTCTCAAATTTTTCATAACCGACAATAGGGAAGGAAAGTGTGTAGCTGCCAGGTTTCAGGTTAAATTGGAATTTTCCATCTTTATCTGTCCGGATCTTCTGATCGGTTTCAAGTACATAGAAATTCTTTTTTGCAACAGGTGCTCTGGTGCCCCGTTCAAGAACGACACCGTTTATTTCTATTTCAGTTTCAGTTGTTTTTACAGTGGGCTCCTGTGAAAAAAGCAAAGCAGACTGTAGAAGAATAAAAACAGACAGCAGGTAAATTTTCATTGCCGGCAACTCCAATTACAAAATGCTGATAAGCATATCACAAGTTATATTTTTGTCTACCATAAAATAATGTCAGATACGATTGATTTTTTGTGAAATCAAGTTATATTCATTAGTCCTTTTATGAGAAAAAGAATGAATATTTACAGCAGAAAATCTACTCAGGCATACATTAAAGAAAACGAAAGCAAGATCCTTTCGGATGGACAGCTGGCATCTATGCTTATAATTTTTATTATTGTTCCCTGTGTTATTGCTGAAATTATCGTACTTGACACAGAAATATTCTTTTTTTCGAGATTTATGGCGCTTATTCCGGCGATTCTTTTTCTGGTATATTCAAAAACAATTGCAAAAAACAGATCGGTAACGGTTCATATTTTTAACATTCTTATTGTTCATTTAAGTGCAAACGCAATGAATGCTCTTGTAATATACCGGATATACACAAACTCAGGCTTCTTTAATGAATTCGGAACTTCGGCCATTATTTCGGCAGTTATAACATTTATTTTTCAGATAGTTCTTGGAACAGGGATTAAAAGATGGCTGCCTGTTATAATGATAGTTCCTGCGATATTTCTGACATTTGCATTGATAGAAGCCGATATTTCCAAAAACGGCTGGGTGATATTTTCAGTTTATCATATTGTACTGTTTGTCTCAATAATGATAGCGGTCAGAGAAGACCGTCTGGAAAGGAAAAACTATCTTAACTCGTTGATTGAAATTGAAAGGAATAACCTTAAACTTCAAAATAAATTCAAGAACGAGTTCGTTTCAAATGTAAGTCACGAATTAAGAACTCCGTTGAATGGAATAATAGGACTTCATGAGCTGCTTAAAGAAACAGAGCTTACAGATGAACAGAGAGAATATCTATCACTTGCAAGACAGTGCGGATTTCATCTTCTTGACATGATCAACGACCTTCTTGATATAAACAGTATTGAGGAAAAGAAAATTACTTTCAAACTTGAAAAGATAAAACTGAATACATTTTCTGAAGAAATACTCAGAAGTTTTTCAGCAGTTGGCAAAGAAGGGGTGGAATTCGTTTTTTCAAGTAATATGGACAATGACTTTGAAATAGTCACAGACACAAAAAGATTGAGACAGGTTTTTACAAATCTTTTGAGCAATGCTGAGAAGTTTACACATTCCGATCAGATAGTTCTTTCGATTAAAATGACGGCACAGACAGAAAATCAGGTGGAGATACTATTCTCTGTGATTGATACCGGGATCGGAATTCCGGCTGAAAAGCTTCCTTTTATTTTTGACCGGTTTTATCAGGTGAATTCAGGAACGGCAAAAAAATATAAGGGAACAGGTCTGGGACTTGCAATAAGCAAAATGATTGTGGAAATGATGGGCGGAAAGATCTGGTGCAGAAGTGCACAGGACAAGGGCAGTGAATTTTATTTTTCACTTAAATTCTTTAAGGATTAAGTCAGATCCACTTTTTTCCGGCTTCGGAAAGCAGTTTTATTATCTGATAATGACCTTTAGCTTTTGCAATATCTGAGGCGGTTTTTCCGTCAACCTGCCGGATTGTCGGGTCAGCTCCTTTTTCAAGCAGTGCCGAGACAACTGAAAAAAGATTGTTCTCTGCTGCAAACATTAGAGCGGTGTTGCCGAAATCATCAGTAATATCAGGTGAGAATTTCTTTTCCAGAAGCAGATTTATAAGAGAAGTCTGTTTTTCGATAACTGCCAGCATCAAAGCTGTTTTCCCGTTATTGTATTTGTAATTGAAATTGGTGTCAGCTCCTTTTTTCAACAGTTCAAGAGCACACAGATATTTTCCGTTATGCATTGCAAATATGAAAAGAGAAAGATCCTTTTTCTTGAAATGTGTTGCATTCGGATCCACACCGTTTTCGAGCAGCATTCTGACAATCCTGTCATATCCCAGTTCAATGGCGAGAACTATAACCGCCTTGCCGTTTTTATCTTTTGTTGATGGAGATGCACCGTCAGCAAGAAGTTTCCGGCATAGAGATTCATCACCCTTCATGACCGCTTCAAGAAAATCCATAGGAAGACTGTCAAGTCTGCTCAGTATTCTGGAACAGTCAACAGCTCTTGCTTCTATTGCATAATCAAGTGCTGTTTTATCGGCAGTAGATTTTAAAGACCTGTTAAATCCGTTGTCGAGCAGTTTTTTCAGCACTTTCGGATTGTTCCCTTCAGCGGCATACATAAGAATATTCTTTTTAGCGGGATCAACAGCCTTTAAATTTGCACCGGCATTTATAAGCATTTCAGTTATACTGCTGTTTCTGAGTGAAAGTGCATGCATCAGCGCAGTTTTGCCGTCAGGACCTTTCAGCTCGGTATTGACACCGTTTTTCAGAAAAAACCCGACCATCGGAACATCATTTGAAGTTACAGCAGTTATGAAAAGAGGCCAATCTTCATCTATAAAATTGATGTCCGCCCCGTTTTTTAATGCTTCCTGAGCAGAGGCGACATTTCCTGCCTGAACAGAACCGGCAAGAACGATGTTTATATTATCTTCTCCGTAAAGAAATACTGTTACTGGCGTGAAGCAGGTAATAAGAATTAGCAGAAAATATTTCATTTTTCACTGATTACTGGCAGGCTGATTCATCATAGCCTGTGCAGTCTGCAAGGCAGTTTGCGTAACCGGTGGTGTATGATTTGCCGGGAATTGCTGTACAGTCTACTCCGCTGCCGTCACAAACATCGGTACCGTTGACAATATAGTCACCGCAAGCCGGTTCCGGTTGTACTCCGCCTTTTAAAGACACGGTTCCCATCGGGTCGTCACCTGAAAGTTCCGTATCGAGTGTTCCGTTTTCGTTAAGTGTAAATACAGCAGTCATGGCTCCTTTTTTCTCAACAGTATTTACATATATCGTAAATTGTCCTGTAAAAGTATATTCAATGAAAGAGTCACTTTCACACATAAAGAACTTTTCATTGTTATTTAAATTTATATCCAGCATATACCCGCCGGTCTCAGTATTTTTCATTACTGAAATGTGTGATGTGGTATCGGTGTAGTTCCATTCTCCGAGAAGATCATCAGGATTTTTCACAACAACATCTTCATCAGGAATTACATCGCTGTCTTCCATTATAGAATCTCCTGATTCATCTGTCGTTTCATCGTTTTGAATGTCGTCAGTTGTGATATCATCAGTAGTGCTGTCATCTGAATCATCTGATTCGACATCAAATACCATGACAGTATATTCTGAAAAATGACCCACTTCAGACATAATCGGATCTCCGGACATGATAGGATCTCCGGACATGATAGGATCTCCCGATGCATCAATGGTCATGATAGGATCTCCTGATTCTTCGAGTCCGCTTCCGGCATAAGCCCATGCATTCTTGTTGCTTTTATATACAGCCATTTTTACAACCTTAGTGTTTTCAGTCACAGCTACAGTTGTTTTAATGCTAAGTGTCGCCGGTTTGCTAAAAGTAAGTCCGTCAGGTCCGAAATCATATATATTGCTTATTAGACTAGTTCTTTCGGGATATGAAGAAGTGCTTTTTTTCTCTATAGTTATTTCAGTATCTTTCGCAAGTGCGCCGGCCGGTATATTAATAGATGCAAGCCCGTCTTCTGATGTCACTGTGCCGCCGACAGATGCCTCTATGACTTTTTTTACAATATCCGGAACGGTTTTGGTGTTGCTTTCACATGAAAGGAAAACAATTGAAATAAGAGCAAATACGACAAGTAAATTTTTCATTTTTTGCCTCCGTTGAATAATAAACAGCTCGCAAAATTATACTTCCGGACACCATATTTGCAAGACAATTGAAAAATACAGGCTTAATAATTTTGTCTTTGACTAATGTACCTCTTTTCTTTATAATCTTTTTCCGGTGTGCGTATGTCAGGAGGAATATTTTGAAGATTTTCTTTTTTGTGCTGATCCCGGTTTTCTTTTTTTCTTTTTCATGCAGTTCAGGCAGTAAAAAAGAAAATGATACTGATAATATTAATGATGCCGATCTTACAGATGATACTATTAATGAAGAAGATTTGACGCAGGACACTGATACTGCTGTTGAGACTGATGTTATTGATGAAGATGCTGAATATGATGTTGATGTGATAACTGATGAAGATATTTTATCAGCAGATGAAGATGTCGCGCCAGACGAAGATATAGTAACAGTTCCGCCAGTTGGCTGTATTCAGGGTGATTACAAAGTTTATTTCGGCAATTTCCATGCTCATACAAGCAATTCAGACGGTGTTGAAACCCCCGATTTTGCATTTAAATACGGGCGGGATGAAGGCGAACTTGATATTTTTGCCATTACTGACCATCTTGAGCAGCTGTACACACTTTATGGAATGGCTGACAGTGATCTGCCTGATTGTATAGAAACTGCGAAATCTCTGACAGACGAGAACTACCTTGCATTGTGCGGATATGAATACGGCAGCGGTTTTAAAGTCAGTCTTGAAACAGGATTGAATATAAGTACGGGTCACAGCAATGTTTTTTTTCATGATAAGCTTTTCCCGATTGCACAGCTTGATTTCAGGGATTACTATAAATCTCTGGAAACCTGTTTTGACTGTATTGCCCAGTTCAATCACCCCGGTGATGAGGAGACGCAGACTTTTAACGAGTTCGAACCTTATCAGCCGATCTTCAATAAAATGGCTTTGTATGAATTTAACGGTGCCGGTGATGTATGGAACCTTTTTTTTCTAGCTTTATCCAAAGGATGGTATCTTTCCCCGACTTTCAATCAGGATAATCATTCAGCGAACTGGGGCACTGCAGATGATAACAGAACCGGACTTTATATGAGCACTTTTTCGATGGACGGATTAATGGAGTCGTTTGTTCAGAGGCGTACTTTTGCTACGGAAGATAAGAATGCATCAATAAAGATGCTGGCCGGAGGTATCTGCTGGATGGGATCTCAATTGTCAGGTGTTAAGAACATAAAAATCTCTGTTGAGGTTGCAGACAGAGATAATGAAGGTTTTGAGAAGATTGAACTTTTTGACGGATTGCAGAATATTATTTCTGAAGTGAACTGTGACAGCAAGCCTGAATGTGTCCTTCTGTTTGATCTTTCAGTCGAATTTCCGATGCATATTGTTGCTAGGGCGACCCAGACCGATGGACAGAAAATTGTTTCAGCCCCGTTATGGTTTATACCTTGATTTTTTTTGCCAGAATGACTTCCATTATAGTATTTGCAAAAACATCTTTGAGATAAGGTTTAGGCAGTGATGCTGAAAAACCGTATTCCTCCGGATTTGCAATTATAGAATCTTCAGAATACCCGCTTGATGCTATGGCAAC
>DAOQAY010000090.1:0-11929 GCA_035354435.1 bacterium | reverse complement strand
TGAAAACCAGCAAAAACGCCATCATCAGAATTGCAAATCTTTTCAAAAACATATCTCTCTCCTACTCTATTGTATATTCCATTGTGGTTGCCTGACCTCTTCTTACGATATCGAGTGAAAGCTTGGAAGCGCTCTGAAGTCTTGAATAGGCCTCAAGAGCTTTGTCGGGGCTGGAAAGTTCTATTCCGTTGATTGACTTTATCACATCTCCGTTCTGGATGCCTATTTTCTGGTAAAGACTGTCCGGCGCTATCGAAAAAACCTTGAATCCATTGTCCTTTTTTGAAGGAACGATTCTGGCCTGTCTTGCAAGTGCATTGAGATTGCCTGTAACTTTCTGAAGATCCTGTCTTCGAATGACATACTGGTTTTCGCCGACCTTTCTGACATCAATGCTGTCATCTCCGCCAGCTGCAGGAGCTCCTTCTTGTAAAATTTTCTGATCTACTGCACCGGTTCTGCCTTCTGCAACACCTTCACCGATACATTTGATACCGGTATTAGTCTTGAGAACTACGAAATTCCTCCAGACAAATGCAAGTACAGCTCCGGCAGTGACTTCAGATCCGACTCTTGCAATTATAGCCGATTCCTCGCCACGACCTTCCTTCATGATCGCAACAGAGTCTTCATTTGAATTTGCAACAATGGTTCCGCTCAGAGTAAGACCGCCCATAAGCGGACATTTATCGGGATTCTCAATAAAAAAAGCCAGATCTTCCTGACTCGCTTCAGGAACAGCACCGCCAACAGCGGCATCACCGGCATTGTTTTCTGAAAGTGCAATGGATCTTGCAGCTGCATCAAAAATATTGCTTGAAGATATTGTTTCACTGCTATGACCGAAATAAAAACTCTCTTTTTTGGTATCGGAGTTTTCTTCGGCTGTGCTTTTGTAATAATTTTTGCTGACCGGAACAAATACCTGTTCACCCTTCACAACAAAACTCAGCACAAAACCGATAGCTGCAGCTACAGCAAAAACAATTGAAATAAAAAGAGCAACATTGAGAATCGTTCTACTTTTCATCAGGCGACCACCTATAAATACAACTAAAGCCGCCTGTTAATGCAATTTTTATACCAGCTATTTTTTTGAATTATTTCAATTAGTTATGATTTAGAAAAGAGTGACAAATAGTCAAATTGACATTATGACAGGAAAACTACATCATTCCGCCCATTCCGCCCATACCGCCCATTCCGCTCATATCCGGCATTGCAGGAGCGTCTTTTTTGGGAATATCAACAATAACGGCTTCTGTTGTAAGCAGTGTTGAAGCAATACTTGCAGCATTCGTGAGAGCGCTTTTTGTAACTTTTGTCGGGTCGATTATTCCGCCTTCGATCATGTTCTTATATTCGCCTTTTGCAGCGTCATAGCCGTAATCTTCGTCTTTACTGCGAAGAACTGTATTGATAACGATACTGCCGTCAACACCTGCATTAGATGCAATCTGACGGATCGGAGCTTCAAGCGCCTTTGAAATTATCTCGACACCCACTTTCTCTTCTTCGTTGTCACATTTAACATTCTTCAAAACTGCCTTGCAACGCAGAAGAACTGTACCGCCGCCTGCGACAATACCTTCTTCAACTGCGGCACGGGTCGCATGAAGAGCATCATCAACTCTGTCTTTCTTTTCTTTCATTTCAACTTCTGTTGCTGCTCCGACATTGATAACTGCAACACCGCCGGAAAGTTTTGCAAGTCTTTCCTGAAGTTTTTCCTTGTCATAATCAGATGTCGTCTCTTCAATCTGAGCTTTTATCTGTTTTACTCTGGCTTTGATGGCTTCTTCTTTTCCTGCACCGTCAACAATCGTAGTGTTTTCCTTGTCTATCACAACTCTTTTTGCAGTTCCGAGCATTTTCACTGTTGTGCTTTCAAGTTTGTTGCCTATCTCTTCGCTGATGAACTCGCCGCCGGTAAGAATTGCTATATCTTCAAGCATCGCTTTTCTTCTGTCACCGAATCCCGGAGCCTTTACTGCAGCAATATTGAGAACGCCGCGAAGTTTGTTGACAACGAGTGTTGCAAGCGCTTCACCTTCGACATCTTCACAGATGATAAGAAGCGGTCTGCCCTGCTGAGCAACACCTTCAAGAAGCGGAACAAGGTCTTTAAGGTTGGAAACTTTCTTGTCATAAACAAGAATAAAAGGATTTTCCATAATTACCTGCATTTTCTCAGCATTTGTAATGAAATAAGGGCTGAGATAACCGCGGTCGAACTGCATACCTTCAACTGTTTCAAGGTATGTTTCCATCCCCTTTGCCTCTTCAACTGTGATAACGCCTTCTTTTCCGACCTTATCCATTGCTTCGGCGATGATCTTTCCTATTTCAGCATCGTTGTTCGCAGAAATACTGCCGACACTTGCTATCTCGTCGAATGTAGAGATCTTTTTTGTAACACTGTCGAGCTTTTCGACAACTTTGGCAACTGCTTTATCAATACCTCTTTTAAGCATGATAGGGCTGTAGCCTGCCGTAACATATTTAAAACCGTCACTGATGATTGACTGTGCAAGAACTGTAGCTGTAGTTGTTCCGTCACCTGCAATATCGCTTGTCTTTGAAGCGACTTCTTTCAAAAGCTGTGCACCAACATTTTCAACTTTATCTTCAAGTTCGATCTCTTTTGCAACTGTAACACCGTCTTTTGTGATCTTCGGAGCACCGAAAGATTTTTCGATAGCAACATTGCGACCTTTCGGACCGAGTGTGATCTTCACTGCATCAGCAAGTTTATTTACGCCTCTGAGAACTCTTGATTTTGCTTCATAATCAAAAAATATCTGCTTTGCACCCATTGTTTTCTCCTTTAAAAAATTCCGTTATTATTACTTTTCAACTATTGCAAGAATATCATCTTCTTTAAGGATAAGATGTTCCTCGCCGTTAATTTTGACTTCGGTTCCGCTGTATTTGCCGAAAAGGATTTTGTCACCAGCCTTGACCTGCATTTTCTGACGGTCGCCGTTTTCAAGCATTTTACCTGTACCGACTGCTATTACTTCCGCTTCAACCGGTTTTTCTTTTGCTGTATCGGGGATTATAATCCCGCCAGCTGTTTTTGTTTCACTTTCCACTCTTTTTACGATCACTCTGTCATTCAAAGGTTTAAGTTTCATGTTTTCCTCCTGAGAAATTATGAAAATACTAAAAACAGGCTAATCTATAAGCACAAAAGCAGTCCGTCAAGAGTATATTGATTTTTTTGCATATTTTTTTATCATTGCCGTATCGTTTTTTTACTTTTACAAGAATTTCCGGGAGTGTTTTATGAAAAGTTACTATTTAGCTATTGTTTTGATTTCATTTATGTTTTTAATTTCATGCGGATCAGACACAGGCACAGGAGATAGTGATACCGGCAATACAGGAAATACAGGAAATACAGGAAATACAGGAAATACAGGAAATACAGGAAATACCGGCAATACAGGTGACACTGGCGACACTGGAGATACTGGAGATACTGGCGACACTGGAGATACTGGAGATACTGGTGACACTGGAGATACTGGCGAGCCTCATGGTGCATACTGCGCTCTTTCCTGCTCTGAAGCCGCTGACTGCGTAACCGGATCACCGACAGCCATAACTGACGCAGATAATTACAAATGTGACAACGGAGCCTGCATTTATAAAGGTTGTAACAGCGATGATGAGTGCGCCGAAGTATACTCAACAACAGGAAAGACCTATAAATGCCGTAAATTTGATTCAACGACTATTCCTTCTTGTGCTCAGGCTTGTGAAATTCCTGACGACTGTCATTATTACACAGCCGGGAGTACCGAAAATGCTTACGATTCAGACAACTATGCCTGTACTGGCGGAACCTGTGAATACAAAGGCTGTAACAATGATAACGAATGCTCAACAAGTTTTATGTCAAGCGACTACGGATGCAGGGAATTCGACTATGTCACAGTAAAAATAAATAACTGCACAAAACTCTGTTCGACAGCGGCTGACTGTGTGACAGAAGGCTCCAATTACACTGAAGCGAACTATAACTGCATCAATTCAGCCTGTGTCATCAAACAGTGTGAGAGCGACCAGTGGTGTTCAGATACAATGGGTGAAACTTATACCTGTTACGAGTTCTAAAAACTTTCAACCTTCAAAATAAGTGGCTGAATTTGCTATTCATCCTGAGTTCATCGAAGGATGGATAATTTATTTACTAAAGAGAATTTGCAGTGGTTTTATTTTTTGGCAATTTACCAGATTGTCTTGCCAATTTTTTTTCTTCTGATTTTACTCGTCGCTCAAGTTTTTTAATATCCTCTTCTGGAGAAAGACTCTCAGGTTGAATTCCTCGTTTTTCCAACATTTCGCGGACACTTTTATTGTTCTGCACATGTTCATCAGTTATTGATTCTTCGCCTTTTAAATCCTCTTCCAATACATTATGATTTGTCATTTCAGTCGCAAGATTTTTTGCAGCAATTGTCAATGTCGGCAAAAAATCAGCTAGAGGCCGTGACTGTGTAATCCCGAATTTATCCTTCATCATCTGAGTTGAATTACCACCAAATAGTGCTGCATCACCTTTAGATCTTATTCTAGCAAAACCATCATCATCAACACCTCTTTCATAAATATTCTGTGACAGTGTTTTTTCTGATTCTCTTAGTCTTTCCCTGGCTTCAATACGAAACTGAAGCTGCATTCTATCTTCAATAATTTCCTGTTTTCTTGTCTGGAAAGCAAAATAACTTTGAGCAAAAGCAATTTCCTCTTTTCTCGGATCGCCGTTTTGAGCAATTAAATAGCATGCGTAACGAGTAAGCATAAAATCATCTATGTCTCTTGTTGCGCTACTACCGATATTAACCATTTTCTTTACTCCACGAAAATGGTCTTCTGGATCTGTACCTGTTGATATACAAGAATAAATCGCACGGTTAATGGCTGTCAGAAAATTTTCCCAGCGAGCATATCCCAGATGTTCCATGATCTCTCTGGCGAACCAGAACTCAATATTTTCCTCATTTATTTTTTTTGTAAGTTCATCAAATATTGATTTCATTGACTGGATAAGCCTTCTGTCCATTTAAGACTCCTTGTTGCAAATATTGCCATATATTTAGCCCAGAACATGGAAAACAATATAGAATACTTCTTAAAAGTCAATCTAACTTCTTGATTTCGCTATGGTAAATCTGTGTGATCAGATTATTTACTAAAGAGAATTTGCGGTTGAATTTCCGTAGGGGCGAGATTTATCGCGCCCTTTCTCTTTGAATTTGGATTTGTTTTCCCTTTTTCTTCCAAGATTCGCTATGGGGAAATTATAGAGGAATGTGCTGTGAATCAAAAGAAGGACGCTCAAGGTTTACCTAAAACAGCATGCATTTTTTCGTTAATATCTTGAAAGGTCTTCAATTTGTCAGAATACAAACTATTATCAAGGTAAAAGCTCAAAACACTCTCGCTAATTGCTGGTTCTGATTTTGGCAGATTGTTAAGCAACAATAAAAATGTAGCAATTGTATCTTCTTGTGTTTCAGCAAAACAAATTCCTTCAGTTGGTTTGAGATCACAATAAAAGTCCTTTCTTGAATTGAATATGAGACCTCTATTGTTTATAACGATATAGTCAAACTGCTCGTCATAAGGAACTCTTTCCTTTATAAAGTATTCTACAATTTGACTAATTAATAACCTTAAATCGACATATGTTCTATCTGCAAAAATAAAAGAAGGAATTGTTTTCGCTGTGAGCAATTGATGATCATTATATTTGCCTTTCAACAATAATCCGTCTCTTTTGCGTCTTAACTTTTTCACACTTCTAATCTGATCTAGACTTCTAATTAATTCATGGTTATTAGCAAGATCTGGCTTTATTTCTATTGCACAATCGACACCATCAGCAAATATTATTGAAGCTCTTTCATTTTTGGGATCTATTGTGTAAGGATGGGATGGGTTTAATATAATACAATCTATTGAATTGCTTCTGTTATTATAGCTATCAATAATATTTCCTTTTTCAATCCTATACGGAAAAGGAAAATATTTTTTTAAGAAGGAAGAGACAAAAGCGGCTTCTCTACGGTCAGCAATTTCTTGCGGCGTTCCTTGACCTTCAATACTCGCCTTTTCAAAAGACATTTTTATTTCCTGTGCTTCAAATCTTAACAAATTTCTAAGCTTTGATTCCATCATCACTTCTCGCCCTCAACGATTTTTATTTCTTCATTATTTTCCAATATTTTCTTATTTATATCATTTATTGCATTTGTTACAGATTTAACAACTGTATCATAAAATAAAACCACTCTTATCAACTCAATTTTTTTGCCGTAATCTACTTTTTCTCCATGCATGATTCCATTTCGATTCAAAACATAATTTTCTAATTCTTCCTCTGTAGCTTTTTCAATAAAATATTCTTCGTGATTGTTTTCGTTTTTTTTCGTTTCGTTTTTAATGCCATTTTCAAACTCAAATAGATAGAAAATAGGATGAAGAATATTTATATAATTAGAAAAGGAAATGTCGTTTATTAGGGGATTTTCTCTTAATACATTTTTATGTTTTAATATCTTCTTTTTACTAATCTCTGGATCCAGCTTAATGTAAAAGTCTTTAACTACTCCATCTAACTGCGAAATAATCACAGGTATCACAACATTTGCAATATCCGTGTCTTTTAAACCACTTGAAATCACAGATTTTACACTTTTTATTATGTGAATCCTTTTTTCAATAAGCTCGAAACTGTCCAATTCATCAATTAATCTGCACATCTCTTCATAATTATTTCTGGAATAAAATTCTTCAATAAAGTTTAAAAGAATATTTTTATCTATAGTGTTTGAGTATCTATCTTCCAATTCTTTTAAAAAACAATCATCTGAAATATAGAAATAACTGTCTCTAATTACAAAATATTTCAATGTAGGAATTGCTTTCAACAAATAAGGTCTGGCGGTGTCTTGAATCTTTTGAATCATTGACAGAACGGGTTCTATAGATTTTTGTAAATCCTGCCTGAACTTCAAAAATTCGTTCATTACTGGCGAATTTCTCAAATATTCTGCAAAACTAACGATGTCTTTAAAATAATCCGATTTTAATAATAATTCTCTGCTAATGTTTGCATTCCTTTTTGATTGTTCTTCGCTTACCATCACCTTCTCTCCACAACATTACTCCTATTTTCATTTAATTCTTTCAAACCCTTCAGTAATGTCCGACATCTAAACATCCACTCAAAAAGGGCGTGATAAATCTCGCCCCTACAATTTTTCAATAATCAATTCAGGATATTCTAAACTTTGATGTTTGATTATCAATTTAAAAAATGAATTTGTTTGAAATATGGGATCTCTACTTCATCGACAGGTTCAGTCCGGTCACACTGAGGGTTGAGACTTCGTTTTCTTTGTCAAGCGGTATATAATCGTATGTGATCACTGTGCCGTCCATGTCGCCGAGTTCCCCGCCGTCGAAGCTGAACCATTTGAGATAACTTCCTTCATATCCGAAGCCTACGCCCATGGGGAGTGTCAGCGGCATGGAGAGTTTGTATTGCAACTCTGCGTAATCTTTATTCATATCGCCTTTCTCGTAGAAACGGACTGTGATAATGACCGAATTTTCGCTATCCATGAACTGTTCCTGGAATGTGTCTATCGCAAAAAATTCCTTTATTTCGACCGGAGACACTATAATTTTCAGATAACCGTCTATTGATTCAGCATTATCGGCATAGAAATACCTGACAAGCGAATCGTCATTGCGGTTGCACTCCCCATCGTGTTTCACAGATATTCCGGATAGTTGGGCCTGACATTCACCTGTATACTGTTTAAGATCGCATCCGCAGACTACCGGGTCTTCCTGACCGTTACAGTCTTCAAGGGCTGGACGGCACACACCCATTCCCATATCGCAAACTCCTTGTTTTTTCTGACAGTATTCATTCATGCTGCATGCTGAGGAATCCCGGCACAGAACATCGCCTTCACACTCACCGGCATGAGCGATCACTGCTCCGGCAGATCCGGCCCAGCATTCGTTGCTGTATGTATAATTGTCACAGCCGCATTGAGGCTCAATGGCACGGGTATAAAAACAGTTTTCAGGACGCACTGTGCAGACACCGACCGTTACTGCATCACACACGCCGGCATCTTTCAGGCAGTATGTATCAGTCCCGCAGTCATCGTTGGTCAGACAACCGTCACCGATCGTATCGTCATCAGGAACAACTATCTCATCGACGGCATCATCGGCAATGTTTTCATCATTAGTATCAGGTACTTGTACAAAATCAGTATCTTCATCGGCTACTGAAATATCCGCATCTTTCACAGATTCAATGTCACCTTTTATCTTAACACTGTTCTCACATGCTGTAAAAAGGATAAACACCGCACAAATGATAAAATATTTCATGATGTAACCTCCCGGAATGATTCTTAAGACAACCAATCATACTGACTTCTGTCAACATTTCCACCTGAAATAACAAGCCCCACTTTTTTTCTTGCGAAAATTTCTCTGTTTTTAAGTATTGCGGCAAGAGGGACAGCGGAACTCGGCTCGATTATTATGTCAAGCTCGTCATACACCATTTTCATGGCGGTCAGTGTCAGTTCATCTTCAACAGGCAGAATTGCCTTGACATTCGATTTTATTATGGAAAAAGTCCTTTCAGACAATGAAGTTCTGAGTCCGTCGGCAATTGTCTGCGGGTTTTCCATGGATAGAAGTCTGTTTTCTTTGAGACTCCTGAATGCATCATCTGCACCAGCTGGTTCACCTGCATAAACCTCAATTTCCGGAAACATTCCATGAGATGCAATTGAAGTTCCTGAAAGCAGACCGCCGCCGCCTACCGGAGTGATAACAGCATCCATAAGCCCGATCTCTTCCATAAGTTCTTTAATAGCAGTTCCCTGACCTGCGATGACGCTTGGATTATCGTAAGGATGAATGAACACCGCACCGGTTTGTGCAACAACTTTTTCAAGCCCTTCAATTCTTGCCTTAAGCGTCGGCTCGACATCAAATATTTCAGCCCCGAAACTTCTCACATTTTCTTTTTTCACCAATGGAGCATTCTTAGGCATCACAACTAATGCCTTGATATTCCTGAGTTTTGCAGCAAGTGCAAGGGCGGCGGCATGATTCCCCGAACTGTGAGTGCAAACCCCTTTTGAAGCCATATCATCACTCAGGCTCATAACGGCATTAGTCGCTCCTCTAAACTTGAAAGCACCGGCTTTCTGGAAGTTCTCACACTTGAAAAATATCTGACAACCTGCAATTTCATCAATAGATCTGCTGTTCATCACCGGCGTTTTTGTGATAAAAGGTCTTATAAGCTCGTGAGCTTTTACAATATCTTTAAAGAAAATATCAATCATTATTTATTCAGGATCTTTCGCTTTTTCTTTTTCCTGACCGAGGTATTCAGGGAGTTTCATTCCGGCAAGGTTGAAGAGGTCGTTCAATGGCGGGATGGTCTTTGCAAGTCCTGACATGAAGTTCGCAGTCGATGTTTTGTCACCGCCTGCACCGTTGCCGCTATCCCACACTGTAACCTTGTCGATCTTGATATTCTTTATCGCTTCGACCTGCATTTTCACAAGTTCCGGCATCTTATCAGCCATCATAAGAAGGAATGCGCTCTTTGAATCACCGCCTGCTGCACCGACAATCTGTTTGAAACCATCAGCCTGTTTTGAAAGTATCTCATAAATTCCGCGGCCTTCAGCTTCCATTTTTGCAAATATCGCATCTGCCTGACCTCTTGCCAGACGGCGGGTCTTTTCAGCTTCAGCTTCAGCGTCAATCTCTATTCTTCGTTTGCCGATCTCAGCAGGAATGATGACATCTGCTTCACGGGTTGCCTGCTCTCTTTTAGCACGGGCGGTTTCAGCGTCTTTTTCAGCCTGATATGATTCTTCAAGAGCTTTTGCAGTTGCAACTTTTTCTGCCGCAGTTGCCTTACGAAGTGCTTCCGCCTCTTTCTCTCTTCTTGTCGCATCGGAATTGGCGATTTCTATTTTTGCAGTGTTTTCGCCCTGAACTGCTTTTGAATTTGCACTGGCTATCGAAATACGCTGCGCTCTCTGCCAGTCTGCTTCACCGGACTGTGCAAGAGATTCCGCTTCTGAAATCTTGATTCGTTCGCTTCTGTGAGCTTCCGCTTCACCGATCTTTGCCAGAGCAAGAGCATTGGCGACCTGAACTCTTTCATCCTGTTTGGCATTTGCCTCACCGATGGCAC
The DNA here is from genome assembly GCA_035354435.1 of bacterium. Taxonomy (GTDB): domain Bacteria; phylum UBP6; class UBA1177; order UBA1177; family UBA1177; genus JAKLDO01. The sequence continues at coordinate 1,662 of DAOQAY010000090.1, read as the reverse complement.
CGTCACGGTCTTTTTCAGCAACCGACTTTTTAGCGTCGTTTATAGCCTGAGCGGCAGCTTCTTTTCCAAGTGCTTCGATATAGCCCGACTCATCCTTGATATCTGTAACATTGACATTTATCAGCTTCAGACCGATCTTGGAAAGCTCGGCCTCAACATTTTTGCTGACATTTAAAAGAAATTTGTCACGGTCTGAGTTTATTTCCTCAATATTCATCGTTGCGATAACAAGCCTGAGCTGACCGAAAAGGATATCACTTGCAATATCGGTGATCTGTTTTTGTGAAAGCCCGAGAAGTCTTTCCGCAGCGTTCTGCATAACTTCCATTTCGGTTGAAATACCGATAGTGAATCTTGACGGAACATCAACTCTGATATTCTGTTTTGAAAGTGCATTCCTCAGATTTACTTCGATCGACATCGGAATAAGGTCAAGGAACTGATAATCCTGAAATAACGGCCAGATAAACGCCGCACCGCCGTGAATACAGCGGGAACTGTGACCTGCACCTATTTTTCCATAGACTACAAGAACTTTATCAGCAGGACATCTTTTATATCTCCTCATAAGACCGAGGAATGTTCCAAAAAGAGCAAGGACCAAAACAGCGACAAGTATCACTGCAAATAATGAAAATCCACTCACTTCAGCCATTTGCAACCCCCTTAATTTACTTTATTTTTACAACAACAAACTGTTTATCAGCAACTTCAACTATTTCGACTACGGTGCCTGTCGGAATATCCTTTTTTGTCAAAGATACCGCCTCAAGTTCAACCAGTCTGCCGTCAACTTTTGCGCTTACCTTCCCTTTTGAACTGCCGATAATAGGAATATAGACCGTAGCAATCGAACCTTTTGCCTTCGTGATATCGAAATTTCCGTTTTCACCCATCGATGACATTTTTTTGAACATCCACGCAACAAGAACCATTATCCCGAGTGCCAGCATAAAGCTCACAACCAGTGTTGCTCCAGTATCAAACTTGGAAGAAATACCTGTAATGCCGCTCCATGAAAAAACAGTCATGAAAATTATAAGATTGCGGACTGAAAAGAGATTCATCCCCGAATCAGCGTGAACGCCAAGTCCTCCGTCACCGGTCGGAGCATCCAGATCGTGATCTGAATCAAACCCGAACATCACAAGAATCATCTGAATAAGAAAAAGCAGTGTTGAAGGAACCGCCAGCATCCAGAACACCTTCAAAATCCCCGGAAGTGCATCCCACCACTGCAGAACACTTTGAAAAATTGAATTTTCCGTCATTGAATTACCTCTTTTTTGAAAACGACATAAGAATTTACTTTATAGGTGAATTTAAGTCAAGAAGACGGTGTGCCGGACTAAACCAGACCTGCGAATCCCATGAATGCGAGTGAAAGAAGTCCTGCTGTGATGAGAGAGATGGGTGCGCCTTTCATTGCTTTTGGCGGGTCGAACAGTTCAAGCTGTTCTCTGATTCCTGCAAAAACGACTAGTGCAAAAAAAAATCCGAGTGCGGTCGCAATTGTGAAAACAACGCTTGTTACAAGGTTGTAATGTTTCTAAATAACGATGATTGCAACACCGAGAACTGCACAGTTTGTTGTGATAAGCGGAATAAAAACTCCGAGAGCCGCAGACAACGCCGGAGTATAAGCCTGCATCGAAAGATCGA
>DAOQAY010000089.1:0-11942 GCA_035354435.1 bacterium | reverse complement strand
AGTTCCGTTAGTTGAAGCTTACTTTCGGAGCCACTTTTTCGGATTTGTCTTCAATTTCAAAGAAATCGGATCTTGCAAAAGCGAACATTCCGGCAACAATATTTGACGGGAACATTTCGATCTTATTGTTATAAATCATAACTTCATCGTTATAAGCCTGTCTTGAATAGGCGATTCTGTTCTCAGTTGAAGAAAGCTCTTCCTGAAGTGCCATAAAATTCTGATTTGCCTTAAGTTCAGGATAACTTTCAACGGTCAGAAGCATTTTTGCCAGAGATCCGCTAAGCTCGGATTCAGCCGCACTTATATCTTTCACAGATCCTCCGCCTGCATTCATTGCCTTTGCTCTGGCTTCTGTGACTTTCGTGAAAGTTTCGTTCTCGTGTTTTGCATAACCTTTTACAGTTTCAACAAGGTTCGGGATAAGATCATGCCTTCTTTTCAGCTGAACATCAATCTGGCTCCACGCATTTTTCACTCTGTTCCTAAGACCGACAAGACCGTTGTAAATACCGATGAAAAACATGAAACACAATACGATGAGAGCAAGTAAAATAAGTGCGAAAATCATTTGTTATCCTCCTCTTTCTGGTTTTTTCCACAAAAAACATCACTCAAAAACTTTAATACCGGACTTTCTTCTTTTGAACCGTCTGCGGCGCAGTTAACTATATGATACAACTCACCTTTATCAAACCACAGACCATGTCTGTCGATACATTCGTCAACAATGACCGGACCTTTTTCAGTTATCACTTCAACCTTTTTCATCGCTTTACTGCAGATAGGACACGGGCGTTTTTTTTCACTGCACTTTTTTTCAGCATCCCTAAAAGAAGACAATATCTCATTTTTCCTTTCAGCCGAACCCATTAACAGCTCAAGCTCACCGGAATCGAGCCATATACCGCCACAGTCAAAACAATAATCTATCTCAACTTCATGCAGTTCAAGCACTGCCATATCAACTTTGTGACAAACAGGACATCTGAGCATCTATCTCCCCTGATATGAGTTCCTGAAATAATATACTTTTTTCAGTGATTATTTCAAATTTACAGATATTTTTCTTTGAATATTTCAGATATTTACTATCGAACAGCCTGTTGAACTGCTGTCACCTGTTGATTTATCGACCGGGTCATCTTCAAACGATGCATCTGTGTCGCCTGTGTCACCTGTATTTCCAGTATTTCCGGTATTTGCCGTATCACCAGTATCTCCAGTATCTCCGCCTTCGTTCACATCATCTTCGCCTGTTGCTTCTTCAAACTGTCCCATACACTCTTCACAGGCTTTTGTTTCAAGACACTGAGTCAGGTCATCATAATATGTTTTCTCGGTTTCATATCCTCTGCAGCACTCTGCAACTTGAAGTGCACTATCATTCCATGTTCCGGCAAGAAGTTCATTGACTGTCTCTTCAGGAAGTGCTTCGCCGCATTTCCCGGATAATGTCGAAAGTGCATTTACACAATAAGGAAGTGATTCTTCCGAGCATATTTTCCTGAGATCGGGAGCTTCCGTTCCGCAAATATCAACAAGAACTTCTGCACAGACAGGCATTTCTATCTCGCCGTTGAATTCACAAATTCCATTGTCACAGATATAATCCACAGGACAGTCTTTATCATCAGAACAGTTCATTGCAGGTTCTGTCGAGTCTCCGCCATCTGTCTGGGGCGGTTCAGTCGGATCCACTTCAGTATCTCCGGGATCGCCGGGATCTGAACTTCCGCCTGTTCCTTCACCGGTTCCGTCAAGACACTGGCAGTAATATGTCCCGTCAGCATAAACAATGCAGTTTCCGGCTGGATTTTCGCAAGTTACCGCACCTTCAGGAATTCCGCACATTTCTTCGACCATTGCAAGACATTCTTCAGTCGTGGGCATTACAACTTCATCGCCATTTGGATCTGTTCCAACACTTGAACTTCCTGTTCCGAAATCAGTGCATTCACAGGTCATTGTGCCGTCTTCAAAAAACTCACACTTGCCATTCTCGTTTTCACAGGTTACTGATTCGGCATAAACCATGCCTGACATCAAAACTGCTGCACTCAGCACCAGAAACTTCTTCATTATTTCCTCCAATCTTGGATTAAAAACTGTTCTTTAGTCTCAAACATTGCCATGTTTTATCAGAATTCGTGTAAACTTCACTAATTTATTTACATCCTTCAATGAATTCGGCACTTTGTTTGTTGTAGACAAGCCGGTTTTCTTTTTTTCTGAAGCCGTGTCCTTCGTCTTCGAAGATGAGTTTTTTTGTCTTTTTGCCTGCTTTTTTGAGTTTGTCGAGAAGAATATATGCATCCGATACCGGAACTCTCGGGTCATTCATTCCGTGAGCGACAAAAAGTTCTCCTCTGATGGTGTCAACCATATTTGTCGGTGATATTGATTTCAAAAACTCCTTATCACTAAGCGGGCCGTACTCGACTTCTCTCAGTTTTCTCCTGTAAGACTTTGTATTTTCGAGGAAATCAACGAAATCAACGACACCGACAGTATCTATTCCGCACGAATAATCCTCAGGGAATTTTGCCATTGATGCAACAACCATGAAGCCGCCGTAACTTCCTCCGGTTGCTATGAAATTTCCCGGCATTGATATCCCTTCTTTAACAAGCTGATCTGTCATCGCCTTGCCGTCTCGCACTGAATTCATCCTGAGCTTATAATTATCCATATCCATGAAAGCCTGACCGTAACCTGTCGAACCTCTGACATTAGGAGCCGCTATCGCAAAACCTTTTGAAAGATAATACTGGAAAGTAGCGGCAAAATAAGGTCTGAACTGACCTTCCGGTCCGCCATGGAATGAAACTATTGTTTTAAAAGGGGGTAATTTATCTTTCGGAATATAGAGAAAATAGGAAAATTCAACTCCGTCAAAGCTTTTCACCCTTTTAAGTTGAGGATTTACAAAATTTGACACATCAATGCCATTATCAAATTTATAACCGAAAAATGTTGTCTGTTTATTTTTAATATCAAAAACTTCCGGAGACATTATTTTGTCAGAGTTCATCATGTTATAGATAATTTTATCATCGGAAATTCTCGTAAGACCTACCACTGAATTTTGTAGCGGAATATTTTCAATCTTGCCGTTTTTATAGTATTTACAATTACTTAAGCCATCCTCATTTGTACACATTGCGGCAGAATCTCTAGTTTCAATGTCAACCACAACCGATTCGACATCCCATTTGTTCTTGAAGAATGGTTTTTTGTTTCCGTTTTTCCAGATCTCAAGATATTCCATGTCACCGGATTCATTGGTTTTCATGAGTATACCATCTTCAAAATATGCAACCGGAATATATTTTCTCTCTTTTTTCGCCCCTTTGATCTTTTGCGATCTGCCGTTTTTATACTGGTATGGAACAGTTATGTTGTTTCCAGTCATCGTAAAATAGAGAAATTCATCTTTTGAACGGGCATCAGTCAAAATATTATAACCCGGTCTTTCAACAAGCAGAGTCTTCTTTTTTGAAGTAATATTAAGATGATAGATATAAAAATCTTTCCCGTTCACTTCGTTTGATGTGAAAAGTATCTCATTTTCATTAAGCCATACCGGACTTTCGAATCTGACTGCATCATCCACCAGAAGATCTGTCGTTTCCCGTGTTTTGAAATCGTAAAGATAGAAATTATACTGCTCATTACCGCCTTTTGCCGAAATAAAGATAAGCTTTGTCTCTTCCGGACTGACTGCATATCCTTCTACAGCATCAGCCTGTTTAGTAAGCTGCAAAGTTATTGATCCGTCCGCTGACTGGAGATACAATTGAGCCGTGTTATCCTTTCTTGCAATATACAACTTTCTGTTATCTTTCATAATATAGCCGGCGTTAGATCCTTCGATATTGATATAATCCTCGATAGTTACAGTTTTAGGCTTTTCGACCTTGACAGGCATCTTTTGAATTTGAACAGCTTCCTCTTTTTTTGAATCACAGCCGACAACGATCAACATACACACAAATGCTAGAAAAATTAAAGCGTTACGCATTAAAACCTCGAATGTTAAAATATTTTTAGTTAAGTTCACCCACAGCTTTCTGTGCAATTTCAACGATTTTATATTCATTTTCAAGAACTTTCATGAACAGCGGATGAAGAAACTGATCTTTTTCCAGAAACGGGACATCCCGTCTGATGAGATTATAGACTGCTTTTATTCCTGTTCCGGGTTTTAACGGTTTTCTGAAATCAATCGCCTGCATTGCCGTAAATATTTCCATACATATAACTTTAACTGTGTTCTCGACAACAACTGCGCATTTTCTTGCAGCGATAGTTCCCATGCTGACATGATCTTCCTTGCCTGCTGAAGTCGGAATTGAATCGACTGTAGCCGGAAAACACTGTGTCTTGCTTTCGCTGACAAGACTAGCCGCTGCAACATGAGCTATCATAAATCCGCTGTTAAGTCCTTTATTTTTAACAAGAAATGCCGGGGCAGAACTGAAAACGGGATTTATAAGCTGTTCAATTCTTCTTTCCGAGATACTGCCGAGTTCCGCAACTGCCATTGTCAGATAATCCATAACAAGTCCGACCGGTTCGCCGTGAAAATTGCCTGCCGAAATTGTCTCCAGTTCATCAGGAAAAATAAGAGGATTATCTGTTGATGAATTTATTTCCGTTTCGATCACTTTTTCAGCATGACGGAGAGCATCTCTGACAGCACCATGAACTTGCGGAGAACATCTCAGCGAATAGGCATCCTGAACTTTCGAGCAGGTTATATGACTTTTTCTTATTTCCGATCCTTGAATGAGTTTCAGAACATTTTCAGACACTTCCATCTGTCCGGGATGCGCTCTGACTATATTTACTTTTCTGTCAAACGCTCTATCTGTACCCATTATCCCTTCAAGTGACGAAGTTACTGCGATATCTGCAAGTTTCAGCAGGTTTTTTACTCTGTGAATTGTGAGTGCGCCGACTGCTGTCATTGCCTGAGTACCGTTTATGAGAGCAAGCCCTTCTTTCGCTTTCAACACAACAGGTTTTATTCCTTTTTCTCTGAGAACTTTTTCAGTATCAACCTGTTTTCCAGATTCATCGATAACATATCCTTCGCCGCACAGAACAAGGGCAAGATGAGCCAGAGGAGCAAGATCACCGCTCGCACCGACACTTCCCTGGCAAGGAATATACGGAACGACATCTTTATTAATGATTTCAAGCAGTTTGTCAAAAGTTTCGAGTGTTATTCCGCTATACCCTTTTGCAAGAACATTGGCTCGAAGAACCATTATTGCCCTGACAGTTTTTTTATCATAAGGTTCGCCGATGCCGATTGCATGGCTTCTGATAAGATTTATCTGGAGTTCTTCAAGATTTTCATGGGCTATTTTGACATCGCTGAGTATGCCAAAACCAGTGTTTATTCCGTATACCGGCTTATCATCATCAAGTATGGAATCAACAAATTTACGGCACTTTGCCATTTTTGCTCTTGTCGCTTTATTACACTCGACCATTGCATCCCCGCAAGCCACTTCAACAACATCTGAAATAGAGAGATTTTCACCGTTTACAAACACCTTTTTCATGATTGACTCCAATTAACAAAATTCCGGTGCGAGTTTATCTCTCAACTTTTCAAAAATCAAGAACGGCTAAACTTGCCAAAAAATATTCGGTCTGTAATATCGGAGTGACTGAAATTTGTAAACTGGAGGGATAAATGAAACGAGTGATTCTGGTTCTTATTGCTTTTTTATTTACGGCATGTGCCGACACCTCGCTTAAAACCGAAGAAGCGCAGACACTGATCAAGGAACGGCTTGCCAAAATGCCTGGAAGAAGTGTATCTTTCTATCTCGGAGCAGTCACAGATCCTGCCTATCTTCCTATTTACAAAGCTATTTCAACCGGAAAATATCTTACCATGAAAGAAGATGTTTTTGTTGAAGCTGCCGGCAAAAAAATGACTATGTTCGAAGCGACAGAAGAAGGTAAGAAACTATTCAAATGTGAGAAAAACCGCTGCACGGTTGAAGTGTGTCAAATGGTCTTTGACGGATTTTCTGCAATAATAAACAAAGGAAAGTATGCCAACGCCGTTTACAAGGTAAAAACCATCTGTTCAAGCGATATCTACAATCTTTTCAAACCGTTAGCCGATAGACAGTATATAAAGGAAGAAACCGTTCCGGAAAACGCTGATTTTGAACTGGGCGATAAAGGCTGGATCATAAAATAATGATAAATTCAGGGGGATAAGATGAAAAAATTTGTTTGGCTGTTCATTGCTGCTGCTTTTGTTTCTGTTTCATGCAAAGGCGGAGCGGATTATACCGGCTTTGAAGATGCTGTTTTTATTTCGTGCATCAAAAAGACCGAGAAAAAAGTTGAGGAGATCACAGAACTTGACTGTTCAAACACTGAACAGACGCTTAAAGACAGTCCTTTCGGCGAATCTCTGATAAAAAGCATTAAAGGAATTGAAAAAATGACTCAGCTGAAAAAGCTTGTCATCCGTAAAAACTCGATCGAAGACATTACAATGCTTTCAAACATGCAGAACCTTGAGTGGCTTGATCTGGGTGAAAATGAAATAAAGACAATGTATCCTCTTGCAACTCTAACAAATCTTAAATATCTCAATCTCGACAAGAACTACATCGGTGATATCAGACCCGTTGAGTCACTGGTGAATCTTGAAGAGCTTGATATAAGCAGAAACGGCGTGGCGGGACTTCCTAAATTCGCTAAACTCACAAAACTCAAAAAGTTATCGTTAAACGATAATCTTCTCAGTGAGATCGGAGCGCTCAACGAACTTTCGAACCTTGAATATCTCGCATTAAATGACAATGCCATCATCCAGATATTTGATCTTGAACCGCTTAAAAAACTTAAAGTTCTCAAACTCAACATAAACAGAATTGATGTTATAATCGTGCTCGGCAAAATGCCCTCACTTGAAGAACTCTACCTTGTGGACAACCAGATACAGGACCTTGAACCGATCAAAGATCATCCAAATCTTAAAATCCTTGATATCGAACTTAACACAATTCACAATTTTGAAAATGTAGCCGGACTAGAAGCCCGCGGCTGTAAAATCCTCGGCAAAAAGATCCAGAGGAAGTAGGATTTCCTAAAATCTCCAACCATACATGACAAAACAGCTTGAAAACACGAATTTTCCAATTACGCTTGACAAAACCAATCTGCTGATCTTTTTAATGACACCAGTCACCGGTTCTTTCTTTCACGATGATCGTTCCGTTTTTTTGGGTCATATCGAGAGTTCCTTCCCACTGAAGAGTTTTTTCTTCTTCCTCTTCAACATCAGTATAAACTTTCAGGTTGACTGTAGAATTATCAACTCCTGTGATATCGGCACCGAAATCAAACGAGCAATCGCAATCGCATCTTGCTCCATTATCTGATTTATCAATGATATTAAAGTCATAACCGCCATCATTTTCTTTAACCAGCACTGAATGTTTACCACAGCAGTTTAGGCTCACAGCTTCATTCATTATATTAAGAACGCCGCTGCTTTCGTCATAACTCCAGATAAGTAGCTGACTGCAATCTGCGACCACATCTTCACCATCCTCGCTAGGCAGTTTTGTCACAACACCGCTTTCGAAACCGCCGCACTCGCTGATCTTAATGTTTTCAGCAATATTATTGTTATCTGAACAACCGACAAACAGGATCAATAAAACAAAACTTGATAGAATAATTAAACTTTTCATAGTGTTACACCTCCTTTTATCATAGATCTTCTGCATTAAATTTTGTAAGAAAAATATCGTATCCGCCTGAATTGGTATGACCGTCAAGATCACTTTCAGTACTTCCGGCAACATATATATTCCCATATTTGTCAATAAGGCTTGAGCTAGACATTTCCGCACCCTCACCGCCAAAAAGTTTTGTCCACATCTTTTTACCGGAACTGTCCAGCTTAATTAAAAAAACATCGAGAGATCCTGCGTTTTTATATCCGTCGAAATCATCACCGGCTATTCCTGAAATATAAAAATTCCCGAATTCATCTGAGATCATATTGTTTCCACCAGTCATATACCCTGATCCCCAACTTTCGATCCAGTCCAGATCTCCATCGTCACTAAATTTAGTTACGGAGACACTATAGTCTAATTCTGCTTCCATGCCGACCGAGCCGCATATAAAAATATCGGACGCACTGTCTAACTGAAGTGAATATGCTGCATCAGAACCTGCTGTTCCCCACTGTTTAGTCCATGAAATATTCCCGTCAGCATCCATTTTTGTTAAAAAAGCGTCCCAGTAACCACCCAGAAATCCCGTACCGCCAATATCCCCTCCGGAAAAACCCGGAACATAAATATATCCGCTGTGAAAAACAGCTGTTGCAGCAGAATCATATTCATCGCTGCCCCATTCTTTAAACCATATCAATGTTCCTGCATCAGAGAATTTGGCAGCAAATGCATCGGTATTTCCAGTGTACAGACTGCCATCGAAAGAACCCTCCATATATCCAAAAATGTAAATATTTTCTGAATTATCAAAAACTATACTGCTTCCAATATCCGCCCCTTCTGTGCCAATTTGACGAATCCATTGTGTTTCACCGTCTTTATCAAGTTTCATTAAAACAACATCTAAGCCGCCTTTGTTGCCGTTCCCGTCAAAATCACCTTCTGTATAGCCTGTAATATAAATATTTCCAGATGAATCCACTTTGACAAATCTTCCATAATCTGTTTTTTCTGTCCCGTATAATTTGGTCCACAGTTTGTTCCCGTAACTGTCAAATTTTGTAAGAAAAATGTCCGCCATTCCTGAATTGATCTCACCATCCAGATTCCCTTCTGTATTTCCCACCATATAAATATTTCCTGTCTGATCAAGCGCCAGAGAAAGTGCAATATCCCCTTTGTCAGTTCCCCACTGTACTGTTGTGTGGTTTGTATCAGGCGGCAGAAGATCAATGTCTTCATCACTAAGGTCAACATCATCTTCATCAACAAAATCATCAGGAACGCCCAAGTCATCATCAGTTTCAACAACATCACCGTCCGAACTTGTCACTTCATCAGGTTCGGCATTATCACTATCAGCGCTTACCGATTCATCAGTTTCAGCAACATCACCGTCAGCACTTACCAATTCGTCAGTTTCTGCAGTATCACTATCATCAAGCAGAATGTCACCGTCATTCCCTGAACTTTTTTTTGTTTCAACAGAACATGACAACATCGAAAAAACAACTGAAATTGTTAAAATAATTAGAATTTCTCTCATCAACAACTCCTTTATCACAGATCTTCTGCATTAAATTTCATTAGAAAAGCATCGACCGTATATTCTTCAGGATCACCCCAGTCGTCAGGGGTTTTTCCAGTCATGAAAATATTTCCATCTTTGTCTATATCCATGGTTCTAGCACCGGACAACTCCAGAGCAGAGTTTATTTTCTTTAAAGATTCAAGATTACCGTTTTTATCTGTTTTGGCTAAAAAAACAACATTACTGCCATACTCATACATGGAACCATTGACAAAAACACTGCCGTTACTGTCAGTCATTATGCTGTTTCCATAAATAACAGGCGCAAGATACAGCTCTTTTGAGGTTTTTTTAATTCCGTTTCCGTCAAAACTTGTAACAAATGTGTCATCCACATTCCATTCCATTCTTGCAGTTCTATCTTCAAGAACATATATACTGTCATTTGAATTGATACTTATCGACAACGCATAATCATCATTTTCAGTTCCCCACTGCCGGGTCCAGAGTTTTGTGCCATCTCCATCAAATTTCATTAAAAAAGAGTCTGAATAATAAGGATGCTCCGGATCGATCTCAGCATGTTCGCAGTGATCCAACTCTCCGTTCGTAGCTCCTGCAACAATAACATTATTTTCACTGTCAGTTGCAATTGCCATAGCGCTTTCATGCTCATCTGTTCCAAGCTGTTTTGTCCATTTTTTCGTTCCTTTGTCGTTGAATTTTGTGACAAAAAAATCTGTTTTTCCGATATTCATGTTGCCGTCAAACTCACCTGTTGTCCTTCCAGTGACATAAATATTATCATCACGATCGATCGCCATAGAATTTATGACATCATCTTCTTCACTTCCCCACTGTCTTGCCCAGACTATTTCACCTTCGCCGTTAAATTTAGCGAGGAAAAGATCCGCTTCACCCTGATTTTTAAAATCTCCCCCGATAGATCCGTAAGTGACACCTGCAACATAAATCGATCCGCTGTTGTCAACTGCCATTGCGGTGCTTTTTTCATTTTCTGTATATGAAATGACTTTTGTCCACAGAACATCCAGACTGTCATTGAATTTTGTTATAAAAACCCTGCCTAAGTCTCCGTTATCTTCCTGCAGCTGAATAACTCCGGTAACATAAACACCGCCAAAGCCGTCAGTCACAACAGAAGTTCCATAATCATTTTTATCCGCACTCAACCATAACTTTATCCCTTCACCATAATCAGGCAGACCGTCATCGTCCCCTTGATCTTCAGGTTCCTCATAATTATCATTTAATATATTTTCCCCTTCATAATGCGGGCAGGTTGTGACAGGCATACAGGAAACAGATGCTAACGCAAAGATTCCGGCTAATAGAATAAGCAGCGACTGTTTTTTCATTTTGAGCCTCGTATTTTGAACCAGTTTTTCCAAACAGATGAATTTATACTACAACTTCCAAGTTTCTGCAACCTGAAAAAAGATTTGATTTTATCTATCCTCTGTTTATGATTTAACAGATTTTAGTAAACATTCCGGGAAATCATGAAAAAACTATTTGCAACATTTGCAATATTTGTTCTTTCTGCAACGCTCGCAGCTCAGGATATTAAAACCGCTGACTCAAAAAAATTTGACCGGACAACCACTGAATGGATGGCGCTTTACGGCGGCGGCGGCAATTACGGTCCCGGCGGAAGCCTTTCCTTTTTCACGATAAGACTCGACCACTTTTTCTGGGAGATAGCGAGATTCCAGACTGTTGTCATAAAACCGAAAGATAATTTCTCGTATCTTTTTAAAACAGTTTACGGTGCATCTATCTATTTTGACAGCAGATCCCGCCACGAACTACGCATCGGAACAGGGTTTTCGGCCGGTGCAACCTATTACGATGACGGAGACAATGATTTTTTTTCTCTTATGAACATTCCGATTGATATTTATTATGTCGTTCACATTAAAAAATATTTCGCTTTTCAGACAGGCATATCTCTTGATCTGCCGCTTAATTTTGATGTCGATGATTACAGACCCGTTGTCTTTGCATTTGCGGGGTTCCGGATATGAAAAAGATTATCTTTTTTCTTATTTTTATAACACTGACTTCCGCCTGTTTTGCAAAAGAATCTCCTCATAGGTTCGGCATCACTTTTGAAGGCGGGACATCCATTGCTTTCATGGCAAGAGCCGACAACGGTCAGCCTTGGCACGAACTTTATGGAACTGCCGGCGGAACTTTTTTCTATCAGTACAGAATATCAAAATATCTGGCAATACGCCCTGAACTTGGGCTTTATTCCTACTTTTTTGGCGTTCCGGGGCCAGGAAGCATAGGAAGTGATGAAATTTTTGCAACTTTGAACACAAGGATCGGTCTCGGTCTGTCAATTTACACCTTTTCGAGCAAGCACATTTCCTTCCCTGTCACTTTTTCACCTTTTGTGTCAGCAAGACTTTATGATTCGGCAGGAAAAGCAAAAACCGGTTTTTCAGACTGTGAACTTCCGATCGTAAGAAATAATTATTTTTCAGGCGGAATACAGATCGCTCTGGGAGTGGAATTCAAAGGTTCATATACATCAGCCGGAGGCGGATTCTCGATCTTTACAAGGTTCGGCGACCAGCTCAGCACCGGCGGACAGGGAACAGGGATCATCCCGTCTTTCGGAGCATTAATTACAGTTTTCTGGTAGTAAA
>DAOQAY010000088.1:0-11950 GCA_035354435.1 bacterium | reverse complement strand
TTTAGGGATGAGGTCAGACATTTCTTACTCTCCACTCCCCGGTCAGCAACTTCTGCATGAGTCCTTGTTTTTGTTGTTTATATTTTTCTGACAGTTTTTTCAGCAGATTGATTTCATCTTGAGCAGAGTTGAGTGTTTCCGCGATTTGTTTTTGTTCTTCAATGGATGGAACAGGGATTTTTATAGTTGAAAATTCATTCCATCTTAAACTTCCTCTTCTATCAACGGAAGAGCTTGTGCTTACTTGGAATATGTGTCTAAATATTTCTGTTTTTAACAATTTGTAAAGAAACGGTGGATAAACTTGTTCTTGGTTTGTTTCAAAAACAACATATATAGGACTCACAATTCCTTCATCACAATGCTCAAGAAGTCCAATTGATCCCTCCTCAACATGATTTGACGGATAAGCGAACTGCCACTTTTTCACAACTTTATAGTTTGATGTATCATCACTGAAAACTTTTTTTCCGAAATAATCAAGTGAATTAACTAATCCATCATATTTTGAGCATGAAAGAACAATTGCATTTGAATTGTTATTTCGAACAGAAACTTCTTTTGCAACTTTGCCAATTTTTAATAATTCCCAATCTTTGGAAAAGCTAAAAAAAGCTCCTTTTTTTAAACCGGAACATTTTAAGCTGACCCTTTTGTGTCCGAACAAGAACCATTTGGACATTTGCTTAAATCTTTTCTCCTTCTCCTTTATCAATTTCTCTGTTTTTTCAATTGCTTCATCCCAAGTTGAAAGAATATCTGCAATTGCTTTCTGTTCTGGGAGGGGAGGAAGGGGAATATCAAAACTTCCAATTTGCTGAAAATTTATTCCTTCTCGACTTCCGCCACTTTGAAATGACCATATTTGTTTCTGACCAAACCATGAATTCAAATAAGTTGACAATAATCGAGCATCCAGCGTTTCCTTCAAACGAATAATACATACATGCTGGTTTACATTAGCTTCGCCTATTTCTTTTGGAACCACACAACTTCTACCAATAGATGCACCTGTAATATTTAATAAGACATCACCTGAATATACTTTTGATCCTGACATTTTTTTATGCTGACTTTCTTCAATGTATGCAACATCGGACAAATCCAATCTATTTACCAAAACATTTTGACTTCTAATAAGAGGAATTCCCGAACTTTTATAAACGGCTTCTCCTCCTTTTGGAGTAATACCGCTACCGATTTTAACAGTATGTTTTTTTAGTTTTGTTTTTGGCCAGTCGAGTTTCATTTCCCCTCCGGTTTATTTATGCAGACCATTTCGAGGTAGTCCTCGATATGGTTTTTCCTGTTTTGACCATTTTCACCACTTGGGAAACATGGTTTTCATCATTTCGTGCATTTCCACGAGATGATAAATCGAACATAATTTTTTTAAAGGGGTCGAAATCGACACGGTTAAAATTTTTGCTTTTATATGTCATAGTTTTTCCTTCAATTTTCCTTCTTCAAGCAAATTTCGCTCTGATAAACGCTTTCTTACTTCTATCAATGCTGTGTGTAATTTTTTTTCCAGAAGTTCTTTCGGAGGAAGTTCTGTCCAGTATTCTGCCACCATGATATTATCTTTCTGCATGTTCAGCAGTTCGACTTGCTCAGTTCCGGCTTCAGCACACAGAATAAGACCGATAGGTGCTTCTTCTTCCGGTTGTCGCTCATATTTATTCAGCCAATTTAGATAAAGCTCCATCTGTCCTTTAAAGGCTGCCTTGAAACGGTCAATTTTTAGTTCAACAGCTACCAATCGTTTCAGCTTCCGGTGAAAGAAAAGCAGATCCAGATAGAAATCCTCACCATCAATTATCATTCGTTTCTGTCGTTCAACAAAAGCAAAACCGTTTCCCAATTCCAAAATGAATAGTTCAAGCTCTCTTATTAAAGCACTTTCCAGTTCATTTTCCATATAACCTTCTTTAAGTCCTAGAAAATCAAGAAAGTAAGGGTCTTTAAAATTTCCGCTTAAATCATAAGCTTCGTTGATCGCAAGTTTTGTATCGGCAATTTCCGAGCGTTCAAATGATTTGTGTTCAATCTGGCGTTGAAGTTCTCTTTTGCTCCACCTGCCTTCAACTGACTTTTGTGCATAAAAATGTCGTGCTTTATCATTTTTTACCGATAGCAGGACTGTAAAATGAGTCCAGCTTAATTGTGACACCACTGGTGACACAATCTCAAAATCATGGTAAATTTCTGCAAATTGCATCATTCGACGAAGATTCCTAACCTCAAAACTTTTGCCATAAATTTTAACCAGTTGCTTTGCAATTGAAACGACGATCTGTTTGCCGTATTCAGCTCTTTCACCTTTCAGCACTTCATTGTTGATTCTTTTCCCGACACGCCAGTATGTAACCGTAATGGCACTATTTACTGATGCAACAGCTTTTGTTTTTCCCATCTCTATCAATGTTTGAAGATCATTAAGAAGAAAATCAATTTGCTGTGAGTTTATTTCATCATTTCTATTTTGATTATTCATCTCTCAATCTCCTTCAACTTTTCAGCCATTTTCGTTCTCACTTGAGCAAGTTCCTTTTCGAGCTGGTCGATTTCAAGTTGTACTGAGTCAATATCAATTTCCTCTTCTTCTTCAAAGGTATCGACATATCGGGGAATGTTGAGGTTGAAGTCGTTTTCCTTTATTTCTTCAAATTTTGCAAGATATGAATATTTTTCAATGACCTCTCTGTTTTTATATGTTTTTACTATTTTCTCAAGGTGTTCTTCTGACAGTGTGTTCTGGTTCTTTCCCTGAATAAAGTCTCTGCTTGCATCAATAAAAAGAACATCCTTTCTTGAATCATTTTTCCCGCCTCTTTCTCGGCTTTTGTCGAAAACGAGAACCGCCACAGGGATGTTGGTCGTCTGGAAAAGATTGCCCGGGAGTCCGATCACTGCATCAAGAATATTGTCTTCAATAAGTTTCTGTCTTATTCTCCCTTCAGCAGCTCCACGGAAAAGAACGCCATGAGGAACAACAACAGAAACCCTTCCTTCCTTTTCAAGCGCTGTTTCAATCATGTGGGTGATAAATGCCCAGTCTCCTTTACTTTTTGGCGGAACTCCCCGCCAGAATCTGTTATACTTATCACTTTCCGCATTTTCGGAACCCCATTTGTCCAGAGAAAACGGAGGATTGGCAACAACACAGTTGAATTTCATGAGACGGTCATTTTCAACAAGCACCGGACTGTTCAAAGTATCGCACCATTCAATTCTCGCACTGTCAAAGCTGTGAAGAAACATATTCATTCTGCACAAAGCCCATGTGCTGCCGTTTGATTCCTGCCCGAAAAGAGCAAAATTACGGTCGCCAACCTGTCTTGCCGCCTGAATCAACAGACCTCCCGAACCGCATGCAGGATCACAAATTCTGTCACCCGGTTTCGGTGAAGCAAGACGGGCAACAAGTTCACTTACTTTAAGGGGTGTGAAGAACTCTCCTGCTTTTTTACCTGAATCGGCGGCGAACCTTTCTATAAGATATATGTATGTGTTTCCTATCACATCTTCTGAAACTCTGCTCGGTTTCATATCAAGTTGCGGTTTATTGAAATCTTCAAGAAAAGTTTTAAGACGACGGTTTCTGTCCTTTGATTTTCCAAGATTGGATTCACTGTTGAAGTCAATATTCCTGAAAACTCCTTCAAGTTTTGATTTATTGGATTCTTCAATGTTATCAAGAACTATGTTGATCAGTTCGCCTATATTGTCACTGCTTCTTCTTTCATAAAGACTGTAGAAATTGGCAGGGAACCTATCAAGAATAGTGTCAATACCCGTTTTCGGATCTGTTTCCTTAATTTTCACTTCAGGAAGAATGAACCTTTCCCTTTCGAGTTTTCTTCTGATTCTTTCATCATCATCACCATACTGCTTTTTGTATTCATCATAATGATCGTTCCAAACATCGGATATATATTTAAGGAATAACATCACAAGAATGTAATCCATATATTGTGAAGGGTTGACAACTCCACGAAAAGTGTCACATGCCGCCCATGCTGCACTGTTTATATCCTTCTGCTCGATTTTTGTATTCATTCTTATTCTCCTTTTGATGAATTTATTAATAATTTTGAGATGTAATCTTTTTTGAGTTCTGCAATTTCTGATAATATCCGGTGTTCTTTTTCTGCCAGTTCTGCAATTTCAACGATCAGCATCTGCGTTTTCAAGTCGGGAACGGAAACAGGAAGTTCGGCAAGTTCTGAAGCCCTTATCATTCCGCCGTGAGTGCCCGACAACCTTGATTGCAAAAATTTCTGAGATTCCGGCTGATTGATGAACCATTTCAGATATTGGGGTAAAACTTTGTTGCGATCTATAGCTCTGATTTTTAAAAGAGGAGCAGAAACCACAGTGTTCTCAATCTCTTCTAATAAAATTGACGCTGTAGAGTTAATTCCTCTTGATCTGAAAACAAGATCTCCCTTTTTCGCAAGATGATGATCTTTGAGAACTTCCATATCTATTTTTATCAGTTCGTGACAGTCAACAATGTTATCAGAATTAAGATCTTTCATCTGAATAACCCTTACATTTCCCGAATCAGAATATTCAAGACGACCCCTGAATGAGAAGCCTGTCTGAATATCTGCCAGATTTTTCAGCATCGTTTCCAAAAAAACCTCCGCAATGCAAAAACGACATTACAGAGACAATTGTGCTCAGAAAGTTTGATTTGTCAAGAAATATTATGCAGTAAAGTCGTTATTGAGGAATATGTGTTATTCCTTCCTTGCCCTTTTAGATTTGCGGTTTTCAAGTATTTTTACCGATTTTTCTTTTTGTAATTTGAGTTCTTCGATTTCTGCGGTCTGCTGTTTCCACATTGATAGTGTGCTTTCAGAAATTTCACCGTTTTTTATCGCTTCTTTGACTGCGCATCCCGGTTCTGTTTCGTGTTTACAGTCGGTGAAACGGCATAAAACGGATAGTTCGTTGATCTTTTCGAATCCTTCATCTTCTTCAAGATCCCATGACTGGAGTTCTCTCATTCCGGGTGTATCGATGACCATTCCGCCATTTGAAAGAATTATCAGATCTCTTGATGAAGTGGTGTGCCGTCCTTTTTTCACCGACTGGCTTATTTCGGCGGTTTTCTGAGTATAACTGCCGGTGAGGATATTGATAAGTGTTGATTTGCCAACTCCTGATGATCCGGCAAAAGCCGCCGTTATTCCCGGTTTTAAAAACCGGTTAATAATTTCATAAGTATCCTGATTTTCTGATGATACTGCGAACACCTCGATTTTTCCTGCCAGCATTTTAACTTCTTTGACTAAAACTTCTGTGTTGTTGCAAAGGTCAGATTTATTCAGAAGTACGATCGGTGTTGCCTTGCTTGAAATCGCTGTCGAAATATATCGCTGAAGTCTTTTCAGATTGTAATTTTCGTCAAGCGACATGACAATGAAAACAATATCAATATTGGCACTGATAATCTGCTCTTCCACAACATTTCCGGTAGATTTTCTGGAAAAACAAGTCTTTCTTGCAAGTACCGAAATTATATAAGCTTTATCTGCTCTTATTGAGACAGCTACCCAGTCGCCAACTGCGGGAAGTTCGGAATTTGATAATGAATTAAAGCGGATAGAACCGCTCAGTTTTGCATTCAGAATGCCGGTTTCGCAAATAATTGAATAGTAGCGTCTGCCATGTGAAATAACTCTTGCCGGAACAAGTTCTTCTGTTTTTATTTTATCGAAAATCTTCTTGAAATAACTGTCAAAACCGAGAGTTTTTATGTCCATCCGCAATCCGTCAGAAAACTTCAGTGAAAATAACTGATTAAGCTGTTTAAGTCAAGTCTTGCAAAAAAAGAGATTCGCCACTATATTAGCGTAGTTTTCATTTTTCGGAGAATAAGGTGCTTCTTAAGATAAAAGGTTTTTTAAGACTTTATAGAATTGATGTCCCGGTGATTATTTTTCTTGGAACATTTGCCGGCAGGATGATGACAACAGGCTTTGAGATGAAAATCATTCTCGAAGCGCTTTTCCTTGCATTATTTCCCTACAATTTTGTTTACACGCTGAATTCTATTACAGACAGGCTCGAAGATTCTGTAAACAAACCGTGGCGACCGCTGACAGACGGTACGCTGACAAAAAACGAAGCTGTGATATGGCTGCTGTTCATCACAATTGTTTCGGCAGCAGGAATTCCTATGTTATTTAAAGGTATAGAGATCTTTCTGGCTTTTCTGATCATATTTCTGGGGATAAGCTATTCACTTCCTCCTTTCACATTGAAAAACCGACTTTTAATTGCGCCGCTTATAACAGGCTGGGGCGTTGTTCATCCATTATATATTACCGGCGGAATGAAGCTTTTCTGGGTGACTTCAAGTCTGCTGCTTCATGCAGTTGCTTCAACATTCCTTAAAGATTTAACTGATGTCAGCGGTGATAAACTTGCGGGAAGAAGTGTGGTTACAGATCACCTCAAGCTTCAGACAATAATTTTCATCTCAACTCTTCTCAACATATCGTCAATTGCCGCTTTTTTATTTACTGATTATCCTGTGATCGGGCTGATCCCTGCAATATCGATTATTTCGCTGCTATACAACTATACTATGAGAAGAGCTGATTTTACTGAAATCATATATAAAAGAGTCATCTGGACGACAGCTTTTTCTTCTTTTCTCGTAGTTTCTTATCTGTCACTCAGGTAGTTCGCCGATATTGATTATTCTGAAGGCTTTTTTCTTATCAGTCGTTTTGTCAGGAAAAAAAGACATCAGAAATCCGCTTTTAGTAAATGGTGAGAAAAAGAGAGATCCTGATTCATTAAACTTTCTGGAAATAGGAAAAAAATTCTCTTTTACAGAGATAAGCTCTCTTTTGTCAAAAATGTAAAGAGTTGAGTCTCCGGCGTTGAAAAACATATTTATTTTACTATCCGGTTTTACAGGATGATATGCCGTGATATATTCGAGAGATCTTTTTTCTATGTTGAAATTATAAACGGTGACTTGTATCATATCACTAAATATTGAATCTGTGATAAGAAACAGTTTGTTGCCGGAACACTGAATACTGACAGGTCTTTCAACAACAGAACCAAGAGACAGATATTCGCTCATGAATTCTTTAGAATTTTCTTCTTTTATAAGATAGCTGTCAAAATCGTTCAATTCAGGAGAAGTCGAAATCGAAATGGTATATTTTCTGGCAAGATCTTCAGTTTCATCAACATGCAGAAAGGCCAGTCTTAAATCATTCAGGAAGCAGCCGGATTGAATGGACACAAAATTTTCGGGAAGATCCACAGTTTTTTTAACCTTTTCTTCCGGATAGTCGAATATGTTGAGTTTAATTGAAGATTCCTGAGAAGTTTTTGCAGCCATCAATTTCATGTCACTGGAAAAAGCAAACGGAATCGTATTATTATCCGGCAGATCAATTTTGTTCAGACTGCTATTTTGCAGGATAAAGTAATTTCGTTCAGATTTGTTTGAAATTTCAATAACACCGGGAAATATTGCAGTCATTTCACATTTTGATTTTTCGCAAAAAACGAGAGGGTCTTTGTTGCAGGAAATAAAAAAGATAATAAAAAGACTCGCAAAAACTATTTTTTCCATTGGTTTTGACAAAAGATCAATTGAATAATGAATTGACTAGAACTCCATTTTCTGGAGATCAGCCTCGGCTTTTTTATAATATTCGTTTTCAGCAGTTACAAGCTTTAATATGGATCTGAGAAGCTCTTTAGCCTTTGAAGGATTAAAATTCTTCATAACTGAAGCTTTATCATAAATCTTTTTAACAAGCTTATCTTTTGAATCAAGCCATTCCTTACACTCGGTTTTTTCAGGATCCAGTTCAACACATTTTTCAAAAGCTTCGTTGGCTATGATATAGTTATCTTTCTTTTCCATATCCTTTCCTTTCGCCATGTTTCCGATAGCTTCAATTGTGTATATCTTTTTAGAAAATTCAGTTCCACCCGGAACTATATATTCATCAAGAGCTTTTGCAGCTTCAAGATTGTCAAGTATCAGGTTGTAGTCAAGAAGCTGGACACCTTCAAGAATTTTACTTCTTACTTTGTTGAAATTGAGAAGCTGGGTTTTAAGCGCAAGAACCTTGGCATCTTCTTCACACTCACATTTAAGCTCACTTACTTTAACTATTGCGGTTATAGCCTGATTGTATTTTCCTTCAGAACACATTTCAAGAACAAGTTCTCTGGCTCTGCTTAATTTTTCGCCGTTTGCCATGAGAGATTTTTTCTTTGATTCCTGTTCCTGTTTTTTCTCATCTTCTCTTTTTGCTCTTTCAGTTTCAAGGCGTTCTTTTTCTCTTGCCTCTTCTCTTCTTTTTCTTTCTTCTTCTATTCTCTGCTTTCTTTCATTTTCTTTTGCTAAGCGGTCTTCTTCTTCTTTTTTCTTTTCGAGTTCGAGTTCTCTTTTTCTTCTTTCTTCATCAAGTTTCTGGCGGCGTTCATCTTCAGCTTTTTTTGCTTTTTCAGATGAAGAAACTTCGTCTTCATCTTCTTCAACAGCTTCTTTATTTTTTGATGAACCTGCCTTTATGCTGGCATATGAAGCGGAAGTTGTTTTTCTCAGCTGTTTGTAGAGATTTTCCTTTGAAACTGAATCAATGTCATCGTATGTTTTTGAAGAATCATCTACAGTTTCTTCATTTTCAATATCGATAAGAACTGTTCTTACAATAACTTCTTCATCTTCATTCATACTTATAAGCGTAAGAAGTGAGAACTGAAATTTCTCATCAGAAGCTTTTTCATTCCAGCATTCAGGTTTGCTTCCGCATTTGGCAAGATCTTCAAGAAGCGATTTCTTAACTTCTTTGTAACTTACATAATTGAACTTTGCTTTAAGAATAGACTCAAGATTTTTTGCTATCTTTGAAGCATCTTCTTTTTCGATATTCTTGGTTACCGGTTTCATAAAAAAAACTTTGTCAGCATAAAGAGGCATTATAAAGACTACCGACAAAACTAAAAGTAAAAGCCTTCTCAACTTGATCCTCCTTTCATCAGAACACTATGGCAAAAAATACTCAATGACATTAAACATTTTTTTGATGGTTTTTCAAGTTTTTAATTGTTAAAAGATTAAAGGCGGGAAGGTTCACCTTTCATCACAGTAGTAAATCATAAATTTTTCACTTCCCTTTTTTACGGTACCTCTGCAAAAAAGTCCTGAAATTGAAGATGAAAAACCGTCTGAAAAAAGGGTGTTCCCATGCTGTTTTATTTGAAAGACAGCATCCGTTATTTTTTTTCCCTGGAATGTAAACGCTTTTTCGAGTAAAAGCTTTTCACCTTCTATCCGGTATGGAATAAATTTCGGGCTTTCAAGAAGGTTGGGAGTTTTCTTTAAAGGAGAATCTGTTGTCGAAGAAGATATTTTATCATAGAGATCTGTCAGCCCCCTGCTTTCAATATAACCATCTATTGTATCTACGGTTTTCATTCTGCTCAAAGTAAAAAGGATAAGTCCGAAAATGCCTATTACAATAAGAAAAAAGAGATACTGTTTTCTCTTATTGCGGATGTATTCGATAGTATGGTTATCCAAAACAACTCTCCGGACAGAATTTTTCCTGATAAATATTAAGACTTAATTGATGCTTTTCAAGTTTTGACTCATAATCAATTGTCGGGTATACTCCAGCCTGGTTTGCTAAGGAGGTTGTTTTGTTAAAGATATCAGTAGTTTTTTCAACAATCCTTTTTTCTGTTTTACTGACAGCGGATATTTTTAAAGTTAAGATAGGGCACAATGATGATGAATTAAAAGATATTGCCGGGCGGATGGATGTTCTAGGTGCCGGAGTTGATGAGAACGGTGATGTTATTCTCATTATCAATGCAAAAGAAACTGAAATATCCGAATTCCCGGTTTTTACGGAAATAGAACAGATTCCCGGTGATATAGAGATTGATCCGGAATATTATGATCTGGATGAGATCAACAGAAGGATAGATAATCTGGGAAAGCAGAATAGCGGCTATGCTGAAGTTTTTGTTATAGGCAGCTCTATCGAAGGCAGAGAGATCAAAGCAGTAAGAATAACCCGGACTGGAGACAGCACTGAAGATCTTCCTGAGATTCTTCTTGTCGGAACTCACCACGCAAGGGAGTGGATATCTTACGAAGTTCCTCTTTCAATTGCTGAATTTTTAATGGAAAATGCGGATTCCAACAGCTCTGTGGCAGATATTCTTGATAAATCTGTTGTGTGGGTTGTTCCTATGTTAAATCCGGACGGATTCGTTTTTTCATGGGAAAGCGAAAGATACTGGAGAAACAACAGAAGGGTTAATCCGGATTCAACGATAGGTGTCGATCTTAACAGAAATTATGATTCTTCATGGATAAAAGTTGAATATGATCACGGGACAGGCCCTTTCAGCGAACCTGAAACGGTTGCGATAAAGCAGCTTATAGAGAACAGTTTTCCTGAACCTTTTGAAAACGGAATAACATCTCTTGACGGGCTTATCACTTATCATTCT
Source organism: bacterium (assembly GCA_035354435.1). Taxonomy (GTDB): domain Bacteria; phylum UBP6; class UBA1177; order UBA1177; family UBA1177; genus JAKLDO01. The sequence goes on along the minus strand of DAOQAY010000088.1, from coordinate 1,429 downwards.
TTCGGTCAAATGATAATGTATCCTCCCGGTTCTACGACTGAGCCTGCGGAAAAGAGCGAATATTATAAAGAACTTGCAATCAACATGTCTAATCTTACTTTTTCGGAATGCGGAAGTATTTATCTTGCGATGCAAGCCTCAGATCTCTATTTTACTTTTGGTGAAATGACAGAATGGTTTATGAATACACACGATGGAAATCCGGCCTTTACTATCGAGCTTAGACCTCACAGCGGCGGCGTAAATGATTTCGTTCTTCCTGCTCAGTACATAAAGGATACTGTGAAGGAAAATATTTCTCCTGCGATGTACCTGATCGAACACATTATAACCGGTGAGACCGTCATAAATATGGATAAGAACGGTAACGGTAAAAGTGATGTTACAGAAAACACGCTGTATGACTATAAATGCGACAGGTCTGATCTGGAAGTGCCTGATTATGGCGATTTTTCCAATGATTCGGATGCTGATGTGCCGGATGATGGTGCTGATGATATTGATGCCGGAGATGATGATTTTCCGGTTTTTGACGACGAGCCGGAAATTGATGAAAAAAATGATACCGATACAGGTGTTTCTTCAATAAAAAAGAGCGGATGCAGTATCACAATTTTAGGAGATTGAAATGAGTATCAGTTCTCAGATAAAAGGTTTTCAGAAGAATTTCTGGATTGTAAATGTGATGGAAATGTTTGAAAGACTTGCTTTTTTTGCAGTGAGAGCGGTACTTCCTTTGTGGATGGTGGCTACAGCGGATAAACAGGGACTCGGACTTTCATTTACGGAAAAAGGGCTGATATTTATGATCTGGGCGGCCTGCCAGACACTTATTCCGATGTTCAGCGGATCGTTTACCGACAATTTCGGTTATAAAAGAAGCCTCTACACAGCTTTTACTCTGAATATTACAGGTTATGTTCTGATGGCAAATGCAACAGGTTTCTGGACAATGATGATCGCCGGAATTACGGTCGGAACAGGAACTGCGATATTCAAACCGCCGGTGCAGGGCACGGTCGCTTCATCTGTCAATCAGGAAAACAGCTCTCTGGGATTCGGAATATTCTACTGGGTTGTAAATATCGGGAATTTTCTTGCTCCTCTTCTGGCAAGCGCTCTTCGTGGAAATGAAGAGTCAGGATATACATGGCATCTTGTATTTTATGCTGCGGCGATTGCAACTGCCTTGAATTTTATTCCCGCCATATTTTTTTATAAGGAACCTGAGCACAGAACATCAAAATCTGCAAAAAAAGCTTTAAACGACACTCTTACCGCATTGAAAGATACCGATTTTATGATGTTTCTTCTGATATTCAGCGGTTTCTGGCTGATGTTCATGCAGTTATGGGATTTGTTCCCGAATTTTATAAACCAGTGGATTGATAGCAGGGATCTTGCAAAAGTTCTTCCTGCTTTCATGATA
>DAOQAY010000087.1:0-12022 GCA_035354435.1 bacterium | reverse complement strand
ATATCCCCTGACCGCAACTCTTTCTCCTCCTGTCATCTCAGCAACACCTATTTCAGGACTGCCCTCATTCTCAGAAGATCTCCGAGAAGAAGGAGATGATGAACATGAAATCAAAATAAACAGCAATAAAAAGAAAAAAACCGTCAAAAATAAATTAAATTTCAATACACCCTCTTAAAACATCAAAAAACACTGCGATTTTATGCAGGTTTTGTGAACTGTCAAACTAACTTCCATCAAATTTTCAAATTCTTGACTCTTTTAAAACTAAAATGCATATTAAGTTGTTTTTTTTGGAGAATTAAATGGAATATCTGATACTTGCTTCAGCATCACCAAGAAGATTTGAACTTCTTTCATGTTTCGGCTTTCCTCTTAAGGTCATAAAACCTCAGATTGAAGAAATTATTGAATCTGGGTTGACTCCTGAAGAGATTGTCAAATCTCTGGCATTTCAGAAAGGAGATTCAGTAATTAAAACAACCGATTACAACAATCCGCTTATCAGTGCTGATACTATTGTAGTTCTTAACGGAGCCATTCTCGGTAAACCTGTTGATAAAGAAAATGCCTCAAATATGATGAAAATGCTAAGCGGACAAACTCATCAGGTATTCACCGGTGTATCTGTTTTTTATAATAATAAAGTCGACACTTTCCATGTCAGAAGCGATGTAACATTTAAAAAACTTTCCAACAAAGAAATTTTTGATTATTGCGAAACTGACGAACCTTATGACAAAGCCGGAGCCTATGCAGTTCAGGGAATCGGCTCATTCATGGTAAGATCTATTAACGGATCATATTCAAATGTGATAGGATTGCCTGTAAGTGAAGTTATCGAACATTTTCAGAAACTTGGATTGCTTGACGGATTAAAGGCTTAACTATTTATCCGACTCTTTTTGAATAAATGACCTTGCCGTCACCGTCATCATAGAAATCTTTTAATACTGCTTCTATAAAATAATCTCTTTTAACATAAAATTCTCTTGTCGGAAGATACTGATCTCTGGCTGAAGTTTCGATATAAACAATCTTTCCGCCCTGTTTTGCAATTGCATCTTCACAAGTTTTCATCAAAACACTTCCTATTCCTTTTCCTCTCAATGACTGGAGAACTCCGAGCCAATAGAGGTCATATCTCTGTTTTGTGCATGCTATTTCACCGTATATCCCGAATGCATAAGGTTTATAATCCTCATCTTCGAGAAAAACAAACTGATAACCTGATGCGGCCCCTTTCGCCAGTGTTTCTTCTCCAAGTTCCACAGCTGTTACAACTTCAAAATCATAAAAGAATTCAGTTGATTCAAGGATTTCCCTTATATATTTCAAATCAGTCTGAACTATTTTTTCTCTTATTTTCATTTTCAGCCTCCACTAAAATAATATTAATTAATTCCTTGTATGACAAACCTTCATTTTGTGCAGCGGCAAAAAGACCGCTATCAGGAGAGAGACATGGATTGGCGTTGATTTCCAGAACATAAGGATTGTTTTTTTTATCAACCCTGAAATCTACTCTCACATAACCCGAAAGATTAAATATCTTCCAGCATCTTTCACATATCGTTTTAAGTTTTTTTATTAATTTTCTGTCTTCGTCACCAAGATCAAAAGTCCGCCGGCTTGTATCATATTTTTCAGATTCTTCGTTCCATTTAGAGTCATAACACAGAATTTTATTTTCGTGACCATCCTGAAAAAAAATCATTTCTGCCGGAAAAAGCACTCTCGCATTGCCATTGTTTCCAACAACCGAAACATTAAATTCTCTTCCATCAATAAATTTTTCACAGAAAAAAGGAATCTTGTATTTATGTTCAAACTGTTCGATTGTCCTGTCTGCATCATCTACATTTTCAACATGTTTCAGATTTTCATTCGTTATTCCGATAGAAGCATCTTCCGAGACAGGCTTAAAAATATAAAAATCTTTTTGAAAAGATTCTCCTCTTTTTTTCGTATGCCAGTTAGCAGTCGGAATATTGTTGGCAAGAAGAATATCCTTTGTAAGCACTTTGTTTGTCGTTAAAAAAATAGCGGAGGATGAATTCCCTGTCACAGGAATCTTAAACTGTTCCAGCATTAATGGCACCAGATGGGCATTAACTGCATTTCCATTGAATGTTTCAACAAGATTAAATACTGCATAAGGCCGTTTTTCAATAAATTCTGAAATAAATGAAAAGGTAATATCAACTGAAACAGTGCGAACATTGTAGCCAAGATTTATAAGTGATTTTGAGATCTCTCCGGCCTGTACAAGAACATCTTTTTCGTCAGGTAACGCATCATCTGGAACACATTGATGAACTATTAAAATTTCAGGTTTTTCCATTGAATATCCTTTTTATTGCAGAATCCATGATCTGTTTGATCAGACTGTCATAATCCAGCCCGTTCATTCTGGACAGGATAGGAAGATCAGAATCAATAGGGTTAAGTCCAGCAAGCGGATTAACTTCAATAAATTCAGGTTCTCCGAATTCATTGTTTCTCAAATCTATTCTTCCTCCGTCACGACACTCAAGTATGCGCCATGCTTTCAGAGCGGTTTCGCAACATTTGTCATACGAATTCTTTTCAGGAACAGTGTATTTCATCAGTTTTTCGTAATTTTTCTTATTTACCAGACCATAAGCTACACTTTCGGCCTGAGGAAGAAAGTTGATCTCAATAACTCCCACAACTTTTGCATCTGAACCTGTACCGGTAATTCCGACAGTAAATTCTCTTCCCGGTAAAAATTTTTCAACAAGAACCGGCTGTTTATGTTCCCTGAGAAGGTGAAGACACGATTTTTCTAAATCTTCCTTACTGTTAATCATTGAAAGAGCACCGATACCTTTTCCGGTTCCTTCAGAAAGAGGTTTCGCAAAAAGAGGATAAGGAATTGCTGTTTTATTAATATCTTCAACATCGTACACAATATTAAATGCCGGCGTTTTTATACCACCGTCTCTTACAATTCTTTTTGCCATTCCTTTATGCAGCGTCATTGAAAGAACCATCGGATCGGAAAAAACATAAGGTATACTGTATGCATCGAGCAAGGCCGGTATCTGAGATTCTCTTCCTATTCCCGAAACTCCTTCTGCAATGTTAAAAACCAGATCCCATTTCTCGCCCGAAACAAGGCGTTTTGCCAGAGATCTGACATTACCGATCCTGTCTACTTCGAATCCGAGCTTTTTTAGAGAATTTTCAATTCCTTCTATCGTTTCCACAGTATCAAATTCAGCAACATCGACCAGACTGAATCCCATTGCGAGATAATCATCCTTGAAATCATATGTGAAACCAACTTTCATTTTTTCTCCGCAAAAAGAAATTTTATCAGACAGATGGCGTTACAGGATCGGGGTAGCGGTATTTATTACCTTCAAAATTCTTCAAGTACACATAATTATCATCCCTGCCCTGATAATAATCGGGGAGAAGAGGAATTTTACCCCCACCGCCAGGAGCATCAATGACATAAGCCGGAACTGCATATCCGCTGGTAAAACCACGAATCTGTCTTATTATTTCCAAACCGTCGCTGACACTTGTCCTGAAATGTGATGAACCCTGCACCGGATCACATTGATAAAGATAATAAGGTCTGACCCTTATCATTAAAAGTCGGTGATAAAGATCTGTAAGAACTTTTGAATCATCATTGACACCTTTAAGCAGAACGGTCTGACTGCCGAGAGGAATACCGGCATCGGCAAGCATTCTGCATGCTACAGATGACTCAAGAGTAATTTCATCGGGATGAGTAAAATGAATGCTGATAAAAAGAGGATGATACTTTTTCAACATTCTTACAAGCTTCGGAGTTATTCTTTGAGGAAGAACGGCCGGAACCTTTGTGCCGAGTCGTATTATTTCAATATGAGGAATGGCTCTAAGTCTTGAAAGAAGATAATCAATTCTTGCATCAGGCATTGTAAGCGGATCGCCACCGGAAATAAGAACATCTCTAATCTCTGGATGACTTGCAATATAGTCTATCCCTTTTTCCCAGGATTTTGAACTGAAGCGATGAAGCTCATTCTTATTACCGACAACTCTGTGTCTTGTACAATAGCGACAGTAAGCGCTGCAAAATTCAGTCGCCAGAAAAAGAACTCTGTCAGGATATCGGTGAACAACATTAGGAACAGGAGACATGTGCTCCTCACATAAAGGATCTCCACTTTCTCCGAACCCGGTTTCCAATTCATCTGAAACAGGGATCATAGTTTTTCTTAATGCATAGCCGTCTTCTTTACCGTAAAGAATAGAAGCATAGTATGGGGTTATTCTGAATGGAAGCGAAACATGTCTGCTTTGAAGAGCGGTCTTTTCTTTTTCAGTTAGAGAAAACATTTCAGATAAAGTTTCAATGCTTGTGATACTGTTCTGTATCTGCCATTTCCAATTGCTCCAGTCCGCCGGATTTGAATCGGGAAAAAACTTTCTCTGAAAAAGCGAAACAGCTGAACACTGTTTTGTGTGAAAATAATTTAGCGGTCTTGCTGCACCAAGACCGACGACGAGTGGGACCTCATCTTCGATCGCACGCATCTCTTTTTTCATTTCATCCCCCTTTTTTTCTCTAAATAAAAAAACGCCCGTCTTTACCAAAAAGCTTCTATAGTATTTTGCACTTTTAATTAAAATGCAAATTTTTTTTCACCCCGCTACAATATTTAGCAATTTCAACACCTTATCCGTTGAATGTTTTTTGTTTTTTGCAGAATAAAATTGAAAAATAAGGAAATCAGTTGTTTCAAAATCTAATATTTTTCAATTCTATATTTTTTCGAACTTGAAAATTTTATAAATTTAATCTTTTTTTCATATTTCAATCATCTTTTTTTGCTGGAGAATGCCACAAAAAATATAAAAATCAATTTTTTTTAAAGAAAATAGGCCAAGCGACTGAATCAGCTGACTTTTTTGCGCATTTTCGGGTCTTCTCTAATTATTTTGTTGATATATAGTGTAACAAGTGTATTATTTTGTGTTGATTAAAGTACAAATGTATGGGGAAGATTTTGATTACTGAGAAATCCATTTTTAGAATCAGAGATGAAGTTGCTTTCAGAAAACTTTCTGACGGTTCTGTTACAATTGTATCACCTGTAACCGATAAAATGATTTCCATAAATTCTTCAGCAGCTGAAATATGGGAAATAATAGACGGCGGAAACAGTTTAAAACAAATTACTGACTGTTTTTATCTTTCTCATGGGAAAGATGCCGGATCACCATCTTTTGAAGAATTAAAACAAGATGTCGTTGAAATTGTCAAGGCTTTTTTTGACAAAGACCTGATCGAATTAATTAATGGCTGAATAATATTTCGGGAGGAATTATGTATAGCAAATCGAATATCATTAACCAAATTGCTCTTGCGATCATCCTGCTGCTCATTTTTGCCGGATGTTCTTCAAAAAAGACATGCTCTGCAGACACTCAGTGCAATGAAGGTTCATTTTGCGGAAATAACAGTGAATGCATCAATTTCAAAACTGATGATTATACTATTGCATTTGAGAATCTTAATGATGGACAGCTTGTTACAACAGCTGATGATGTTGACAGATCTAAAGACGGCATTCAGATCGACATTCCTGTAAAGATCAATGATTCCGGAAAAATTATCAATGATGGGACTTCGATCATACTTTCTGTTACAGCAAAAGGTGAAGTTCCTGTTCTCTATTTCGGCAGTATAATAAAGGACCGCACTTTATTCAGTCTGGTAAAAATTCCTTTCGGAGAAGTAAAAGTTGCAGCATATCTGGCTCAAAACCCTGCAAAAACAACTGAAGTTACTTTGAACTCAAAAAATATAAGCATTGATCTTTATTACCTGAAAACCGGAAACAGTGAGTTCAGAACACTTCTTGACAATGCGATCATCGTTGATGAGGATGATTTTGACAAGATAACATCAAACGGAATACAGCTTTCAATATCAGCGTCATCTACAGGACTGGAACAAGGCGATGCAATAAAAATCTTTATTCCGGAATATAAGGAAGAAGTTATTGCTGAAGCTGTTGTTGATGAAAAGGGTAACGCCGAATTTAATGTAGTCGACATTCCGGCATTTGCCAATATAAGAATGTCCGTTTCGTCTGGAAAATACAGCCGCAATATAGATTTTTCCGTTGATTCAGATCAGCATTGCGGATTCATTGTAAATCTTGAAAATGATCAGATATTCGGAATTCAGAATGATGAAAATACAAACCTCAGCGGATTGCAGTATGACCTTGCAATAAGCGATATAGCTGGATGCGGCAGCGGCAGCAAAGTGTCGATCTACATAGATAAAGAACCCGGCGAAGGAATTACTCCTGACAATTCTTTCTATACAGCTTCAAATTCTGCACAAGAAAGGATCACTTTACAAAAAAGCAAAAATCCGAATGACAAACGGAAGGTTTTTATTTTAGTTGAAGACGGGGCTAAAGGTCTGAGCGGATCAGCATCTTTTTCAGGCATAATTGTAGATCTTGATGCTCCCCTTGTTGAAACTACTTATCCGCAAGCCGGACAGACACTGAATATGTCTGATGATATTGATGCTGATACCCCGGGACTTCAGATAAAAATCACTGGTAATGCTTCAGATGATATAACTTCTCCTGTGACAGTATATGTAAAAGTGGAAGACACTGTCATTTCTGAACAGAGCGTGTCAGACGGGAACTTCGAAGCTGACCATTCCTTTTCTCAGTCATCTCCGACAATGATGCTTCATGTCATTGCAGTAGACGGAGCAGGAAATTCAAGTGAATCAAGCACTCCTTTTACAGTCAGCATTGACACAGGACTCAAATTCATGCATATTTGCGGCAGAGAAGGCACACAAATAATTGACGGGCTGTGGCTTAATCATAGTGCGGATATGGAATCAGAAACGGAAGGACTTCAGTGTACGGCAATTCTTCAAGTCGATGAAAATTCCGGAATTGATGAAATATCACTTAAAGTCGGAGATGGTGAAATTATTACAAAAGTTGTCAGCAATGACAATACGGCTGAATTTGATCTCAGTCTTGCAGACACTGACTCCGGAATTGTTTTAAATGCAAATGCTTATGTTGACGGGATATCTGCCGGGCAGAACAGCATAACTGTCAGAGTTGACACGATTCCTCCTGTCGTTACACTCACAAATGATCTTCTTCTGAATAACGGAGAGACGACAAGCGCTGCTGATATGACATTCAATTTTGCATGTTCGGAAGCAAATTGTGAATACAACAGCTGGCTTGATGCTGAAATTAACCACACTTACAGTACCACTGATTCAAGGACCGTAACAGGTCTTGCAAACGGTAATCATGTTTTTAAAGCAAGAGCTCAAGACATAGCCGGAAATGTTGGAAATCAGACAGTTTTTAACTGGTCGGTAGATACTGTTGCACCTGAAACGACCATTATTTCAAATCCCGGCTCAGGATCAGCAAACGATTTTGCGTTGTTCACTTTTGAATCTTCAAAATCAGGATCTACATTCCAGTGCAGACTTGAAAAAGAGGGTTCGCCCCTAATTCCTGATGATGGAACATGGGAACAGTGTAATAACGGAAAAAGGGACTATTACGGTTTAGAAAACGGAAACTACAGATTCCTTGTCAGAGCAGAAGATGCTACAGGAAATATAGACCCTTCACCGGCAGAACATGTATGGGTAATCGGAACCGAAGCTCCTGTTACAACAATTACCGGAAAAACGCCGTCAGACTCCGTAACGAACAGTACTGCGATTGTTTTCACATTTGAAGCTACCGTTGAATCGACATTCAGCTGTAGACTTATGAAAGATGGTTCCGTTCAGATAGACTGGACCGACTGCAGTTCAAAAAATCAAACATATTCATTGCTTACTGACGGTTCTTATGTTTTTGAAGTCAAAGCTACAGCTCTTTACGGAGTTGAAGAAAACACTCCTGCAACATATGGATGGGCTGTTGACACTGTGCTTCCGAAAATAAAATTCGGTTCAAAACCGGCTGAAAATTCACCTTTTGATTCCGGATCATTCACTTTTGAGTGTACCGGCGAAACTGAACCTTGCGTTATTGTGTGTACTCTTGATGGAAATCCGGTTGACTGTTCCGCAGGAAATTACAGCTATTCAAGTCTTTCAGGAGGTTCTCACAGATTTATAGTAGCCGCAACAGATACCGCCGGAAATGAATCTATTCCTGTAACCGATATCTCTGATGAGTTTTTAAATGATTACACTTGGGAGATTGATCCTGCAGCTCTCGGAGTTCAGATAACTGCCACACCTGACATGATAACCGGTGCAACAGATGCGGAATTTGAATTCACCTCAAATAAAGCGGCGGCTTTTGAATGTAAGCTTGACTTAGGAAATTACGAAATTTGTACATCTCCCAAAAATTATACAGGTCTTGAAGACGGAGAACATACTTTTACTGTCAAAGCCTCTTTCGGGGGTGATTCTGCTGAAAACAGTTTCAGCTGGACAGTAGATACAACCGATCCGGTTATCACCATTTCAAACGCTCCGGAAAATCCTACTTTTCAGACGGGAGCGACTTTTGCTTTCTCGGCAAATGAAATAGTTACTTTTGAATGTAAACTTTCCACATCTTCAACATGGATTGCCTGCACTTCACCTAAAATATACCCGACAAACACTTTCGGCGTTGCCGGAACTGAACAGACATATACTTTTGAGATAAGAGCTACCGATCAGGCTGGAAACACTTCATCAATATCACACACATGGCTTGTAGACCTAGCCGGTCCAGCAATTGAATGGATATCTCCTGAACCTGATACTAACGGAAAAATCGTTGTAACAAAAGCAGCCGACATTTATCCAGGCGATCCAAACATTTATGCAATTAACATCAAAGTCAAAATTTCGGGAAGCGATATCGGAAAACCGATAAATGTAACAGGTTTCAAAACACCTCCCGGATACACCGCTCTCTATGTTACAGCAACCTCACCGAAAGAATACACTCTTACTTTAGGACTTCAGGACGGCGCGAAAATAAACAATCCGCTCACAATAACTGTTGAAGACAATTCAGGAAATGTTGCAACTCTGAATAAAGTTGTAATTGTCAACACTATAGAACCGACAATTACATGGGCATCTCCGGAAGATGGATATAAGTTTATTTCCGGAACTCCGACTACCGCTTTTGTTTTTAATGTTTGGAACTCCGATCCGGAAACAGTTGTTGATCTGATAGATGCTGACACCGGACTTTCAGTTGCAAGCAAAAATACTGTCGGTATAGCTGGTGAATCTCAGGAATATGTAACAATAAATCCGTCGCTGCCTGACAGGTGTACCCCTTATAAACTTTATGCAACTTTTTATGACACGCTCAGCGGAACAAGATATTACACTAATTCAACAAGTGATTTCTATCTTAAATCGACCAGAAATATAACCGTTGACAAGACAAAAATCGTTATCGGGGCTGTAAATATTCCAGGAGTTGATGGAACTGACCGGATATTAAACAGAGATGATAATCTGAATACAGATCCTGATGGCGGAATGCAGGCTGACATTTCAGCATCGGTGTCCGATGCCGGAAATAGTTCAGACAATCAGAAAACTGTTAAAGTTTTTACAGATAACGGTTCCGGTGCAGGAGCTTCTATACCTCTATCCACATTGAACGGCATATCAGATGAAGCCGATTTCATAAAACTTCCGCTCGGGGAATACAGCCACACCATAAGAATTCAGGCAACCGATTGTTCTGGCAATATAACTTCAAAAACACTTGCGCCCATAACAGTTGATTCCATCGAACCTGAATTAACTCTTGTTTCTCCCAAAGGCAGTTCAACCAACTGGAGATGGATTGTGTTCGCCGATGACCCGCTGCTCGGAACTATAAACGGGTCAGATAAATTCACAAATATTGAAATGAAAATCAATTCAAGTGAAACACTCGGCACATATAAAGATGTCATTCACACTGCATATAATTATGCCGGAACCCAGCTTTATCAGAATAATATTTCATCATCAGCCGTTATTTCAGCAAATTCTGTAAATATCGATCTGCCCGATCTTGAGTACGCGAAACACCGTTTTGAAGTTACAGTTGAAGACCTTGCGGGAAATAGAAAAACAATCGGCGGCGGACCTGCGGAAGTTTATGAAGTAGATACTATCGTTCCAGTTCTTTCTTTCACCAATGTTTCCGAGGGAGCTGTTTTTAATGCCGATATGGATGGCGGAGTTCCGGGATTCCAGATCGTTTTTCAGATGAGCGTTGCAGATGTGCAGTCATCAAGCACCTATGCAATTACAGCAGTTCCGGTTCTTTCACAAGGCGGTAGTACCGATAGTTCAAGATTCACAAAAATGTGGACCGGAACAGTCATCGCTGACGGCGCTTTTTCAAGAAGCGCAACCATAGGTTCAGGATGGTGGAGAATTTCTTCCCTGATAAAAGACGGACATCTAAATCAGTCTTCAACACCTCTGTCAGGAGGTTTTGATATTCATGTCAGTGCCGCTATTCCTTCTATTGATGTTCTTAAAAGCACCGGCTATGACCAGGGCGAAGGAAGTGCGCTTGAAGGCACGACCCTTGAATCGCCATCATGGTTCAATCCGGAAGACATAGAATGTGTCGGCAATATTTGTAACACTGATATTGAAGTCTGGACAGATGCTCCTTCAGGCTCGACAGCATACATTTCTCTTAACGGCGGAACAGAATCATCAGCTGTAACTGCATCTGCAAGCGGAAAATCTTTTGCTGAATTCACTATTGCTCTTGACACTTCGCTTGATTACAACACTCTGACTGTAAGAATTGTTTCCACAACATCAGATGAAAATGTTGAAACCTATTATATTAAAGTAGATAAAACCTCTCCGGGTCTCATTCTGCTTAATCCTGCTGTCTGCTCATCGCTGCCTGTCTGCAAAAGAATTGATTTGACCGACAATCCTTTAACCGATGTTATTGAACTTGCTGAACTGGGATTCGGATATGAAGATGATTCAATATACGGCGGAGTTTTAAATTTTAAACCTGCAAGTTCAATACAATTTGAAATTACCGGCGCAGAAGAAGGAACGGTTGAGATAGAAGCAACATCAGGAATCGTAAACGGATCGACCAGCATAGAATACGATTCCATCGGTGGAATTTATTATGCCAGCTTTGAAAACATGACTGTTGCCGATACCAACCCCAGCGGACAGAAAAATTATAATCTTATTTTTAAAGTGACCGAAACTCCATCAGGAGCTGTTACAAGATATCTGGTTAAACTTCATCTTGAGCTTGTAAAACCATCAGCTATCAATATTTCAGGGAAAGTCCTCACTTACAGCAAAGAAGGCAAAGTAAAGATCGACTGGGTTGCGATTCAGGGCAACAACTCTACTTACGGTGCAAACCCAGGTGCAGTTTATGAATATGATGTAAGATATCAGGATTACAATGATGGTGTCTGCTCGATCAACACGAATTTCGAGACAGCAAAGAAACCTATAACAACAATCGCAGGACCTGTTCCCGATCCGATGGTTGGTGAAATGAGCTATACTTTCTACCTTAACAGGATCAATAACGGAAAAGCAACATCCGATCCTCTTTTCAGAGAGTCAGACACTCATCTCAACGGTGACAGCTATTGTTTTGCAGTCAGAGCAGTTGATGCAGTATATGCAGAAGATGGAACGGTGCTTGTTAAAAACAAAGGCTCCATCATTCAGGAAGATAAAGGGAAACTGGAACTTCAGTGGTATGAAATAAGAGACAACAATCCAAAATCGCATTTTGTTGTTTTACGAAATCTGGGAGATCTTGACAATGACGCTCTTGATGATTTTGTAATTTCCGATGGGTATAAAAGCAGCGACGGAATTAACGAAGATTATGCTGGAAATATTTATATTTACTTCACAAAAGGTGAAATGCTTTTTGAAAAGACCGGACTTCCGGATGAATCGTTAGGACAGGGAGTAAGCAGCAAAGCCGATTTTAATGGCGACGGATTC
>DAOQAY010000086.1:0-12027 GCA_035354435.1 bacterium | reverse complement strand
ACACAAAACCTCCAGAAACAGGTGATATTAACGGTTTTTTGAATTTAAATCAATTTGAAGTGCGAAGGGTCAGTTGAGATCTGTTTTTCTTAATCTTAATGAGTTAGTGATGACTGAAACTGAGCTGAAGCTCATGGCGACGGCGGCGATCATCGGGGAGAGCAGTATGCCGAAGAATGGATACAAAACACCCGCTGCTATCGGCACTCCGAGTATATTATAGATGAATGCAAAAAACAGGTTCTGTTTTATGTTCTTCATTACTGCATGACTCAGTTTCCTTGCTTTTACAATTCCCTGCAAATCCCCTTTTACCAAGGTAATCGCAGAACTTTCAATGGCGACATCGGTTCCTGTTCCCATCGCAATTCCGACATCTGCCTGTGCCAGTGCCGGAGAATCATTGATGCCGTCACCCGCCATTGCAACGATTTTCCCTTTAGCCTGCAACTCTTTAATTATATTAAGTTTATCCTGCGGCAGACATTCAGCTTCAAAACTGGTCAGATTAAGTTCGTCCGCAACAGCCTTTGCAGTATCCCCGTTATCTCCGGTCAGCATAATGACCTCTACTCCGTTTTCGATCAGTTCAGAAACGGCCCGCTTTGAACTTTTCTTTATTGCATCTGATATTGCCACGAATCCCTCAACTTTTGAATCAACTGAAATATAAGAAACAGTTTTCCCGAGCTTCTGTTCCGATACAACCATAGCTGAGATATCATCAGGAATAACGGCATTGACTTTTTCCATTAATTTAAGATTTCCCAGAGCCGCCTTTTTTCCTTCCACCACGCCGGTGACACCCTGCCCTGCAACTGCTTCAAAACCTTTCACTTCACTCAGCACGATCCCTTTATCTCCTGCATATTTCACAACAGATTGCGCCAGAGGATGCTCACTGTGCCGGTTCAATGATGATATGATCTTCAGCAAAGCATCTGTTTTGTTATCCGCATAGGCATAAACACGCTCCACAGAAGGTCGTCCTTCAGTTATCGTCCCTGTTTTATCTATTATCAGCACATTGATTTTATTCATCATTTCAAGCGCTTCAGCATTTCTGATCAAAACGCCCGATTGCGCCCCTCTGCCTACTCCGACCATAACCGACATCGGAGTAGCAAGACCCAGAGCGCAAGGACATGCGATAATGAGAACTGCTATGGCATTTACAAAACCATACACCAAAGATCCAGACACAAAAGCCCAGACTAAAAATGTAATTATTGAAACTGTCACCACGATAGGAACGAAATATTTTGCAACTTTATCAGCAAATTTCTGTATCGGAGCTTTTGAACTGCTCGCATCTTTAACCATTTGAATTATCTGGGAAAGCAGTGTATCTGCGCCCACTTTTTCTGCGATCATCACAAAAGATCCTGTCCCGTTGATCGTTCCTGCAATGACCGAATCATTCTTTTTTTTGTCCACAGGCACCGGCTCACCCGATATCATTGATTCATCCACAGAACTTTGACCGCTGGTGATCTTTCCATCTACAGGGATTTTATCTCCCGGCTTGACTCTAAGCAGATCTCCTGCATTTATATCATCAATTGAAATGACTTTATCTTCGCCGTTTTCAACAAGCACCGCTTCAGAAGGAGCCAGTTTCAGCAATTCTTTAATAGCGCCATTTGTCTGGCTGTGTGCTCTCGCTTCCAGAAGCTGCCCAAGCAGAACAAGTGTCAGAATGACTGCTACAGCCTCAAAATAAAGGTGTACTGTTCCTGAATCTGTCTTAAATTCCTGCGGAAAAATATCCGGAAAAAGAAGTCCTGCAATGCTGAATAGAAATGCAACACCCGTACCGATCCCTATCAAAGTGAACATATTGAGATTTCTCGTGACTACCGACTTCCATGCACGGACAAAGAACGACCAGCCTGCATAAAAAACCACAGGTATCGTCAAAACAAACTGCACCCAGTTCCATCCTTGATGATCCATTAAACCGGTCAAAGTATTTCCAAGGATCATGTCGCTCATGGCTATAAGAAATACCGGCAATGAAAAAACCGAGGCAACGATCATTTTTCTGACCAGATCCTTATATGTTTTCTGCTCTTCATCATCATCTGGCTCCTGCGGAATAAGATCCATTCCGCAAACAGGACAGCCGATCGGTTCTGTATAAGTTTTTTTTCCTTCACAGTGCATCGGACAGTAATAAACACCCGTCTTGCTTTTATTTTTTTTAGGCGTTTCGCAATGTTGACAACATTTAATCTCGTTGTCGCTGTCCGGCAATTCAATAGTAAAGTGCAACCCTGCTTTTGAGAACGCTTCCTGAAATTTATTCAACGGAATATGGGAACTCATTTCTATTTCAGCCGTTCCATTCTGCAGATCTATTGTCACGGTCTGAACATACTCGACACCTTTTAACGCAGTTTCTGCATTATTTTTACAGCCCATGCAGGACATTCCTTTTATTTTATAGACATGTTTCATATTGCTGATCCTCCTGAACAAATTAAAAAATCAGTTAAAGTATATCTGTCAGAGATTTTTAAGTCAAAGGCTAAATGGATATTATCTTACACAGATAGTGGAGGGAGATGTTCCGGTTTTTTCGAAATAGCTCGAACTGGAATTAGAAAAAGCGACATAATATCCATAAGCCTGATTTGCCACCCATGTCGAAGATGACCAGAAAGAGTCCGAAGACATCCCCGGTAACAATGAAGTTACAGAACCCGGAATTGTGTCATCTACAAGTGTTTTAAGTTCTTCGATATTAGGAAGTCTCCAGTCGGCGAAACCGCCATAGTTCAGATTCTCGCAATAACTGAGAGATCCGGACCATGTCAAGCCTGTAGTGTATTCCTTCGTCCATACAAGACCCGTAGCAGCATCGGTCAC
Organism: bacterium; assembly: GCA_035354435.1. GTDB lineage: Bacteria > UBP6 > UBA1177 > UBA1177 > UBA1177 > JAKLDO01. The sequence continues at coordinate 9,156 of DAOQAY010000086.1, read as the reverse complement.
TGTTACTTTACCACCAACTGTGGATTCAAGAAATGTACCGTTCGGCAGACTTGCACCCCTTACACAGCGACAATTATACGAATTGGTCTTAGGATGATAACTTGTTATACCGGAGGTGAAATCAGTGCGCATTGCTGCGCTGTCATCTCCCGGATAGGACGAAGATGCCCAGAAATTACCGACCGGTGTATCCGGAAAAGAAATTGTGTCTGTCGCAGGAGCGTACTGCTTATAATCAAGCAGGGTCATCAGTTCTTTGCGTGTCGGAAGTCGCCAGTCTGTCTGTCCGGCGAAATCAAGCCCGTCACAATTATCCATTGCAGCCTGCCAGGTCTGACCTGTTGAAAACGATCTCTGCCAGATAAGTCCTGTCACATTGTCGGTCACGATCTCCTGAGTAACTCCGCTGACTGTGTAACTGTGCGCATTGCAGAAACCTAAAACTTCATACTGAGCATCCTGACCATAAAAGCTTTCACCTGCTACCGGACAGTTTTCCATCCAGCTGTTAGTTTCAATTCCGAAACAGGAATTCTGCCCGGAACAAAGAACTTTCCCTCTGGCAGCAGGACCAGTAGTGCAGTTGTTTTTACAAAAATCGGTTTCATCCGCATTGACATCATCACAGTCTTCGCCAGAATCAACAATACCGTTACCGCAAAGGTTAACAATATCTTCATCCGCTGAAAAATCATCGTCAGCTTCTAATTCATTTTCCTCTTCAACATCTGTTGTGTCATCTGTTACGGCTGTATCTTCATCAACTACAACAAAATCATCGTCAGTTTCAACGGTTGTATCTTCATCAACAGTCACAACACTGTCATTATCTGCGGAAATCTCTGTATCCAGATCATTCTCTGTCGTATCATCGGTCACATCATCAGTCGATTCATCCGGTATTTCAACACACAGATCTGAAAGACACTGCAAACCGTCGTTACAGGTCTTGTTCGGATAACATGGACCGCCTTCTGCGCCCATCAAAGAAACTGTATCACTGTCATCTGAGTCTGTTTTTTTATCATCACCGCAGGATACAAACATAAAAACTGCTGTAATAAATAAAAATCCGTACAAACCGAAAATCTTCATATTTAACTCCAGGCTCAGGTTTGAGTAACATTTCACCAACGGCTGACAATCTATCCACATTAATCGGATATGTCAATCTGTTTTTTCTCATATACCATTTTTTGACAAATATGGTTTTATGGGAATATAATCTTCCGTTTTGAAAACTGATAGTACTGGTAACTGTAACAATGGAAAGCTCAAATCTGAAGATTGAATACAAAAAATTCAATTCGTTCCTTAAAGATTATATCCGTATGATGAACAGAGGCTGGCTCTTTATGCGGATTAATGAAGAATATAATATCGGGAAAGAGATAACTTTTGATATTTCGGTAGCAGAACTCAATAAAGAACTGAGAGCTGTCGGAATTGTTGCTTTTTCAGGACTGAACGATCAGGGTAATCAGGGAATAGGATTCACATTTGCTTTCGATGAACCATCGAAAGAATATCTGATGAACACCGTTCCTGCCGGAATCAGAGAAAGCTATGGCGAGTTCTGGGGTTTAAGGGTTGTTTCATATCTCGGGGAGAATCAATAATGGCACTGAACTTCAAAAATTCGGGAAGGATATGCGTGCTTGATGATGAAAAGAGTTTTCTTACCGTTGCTAAAAATCAGCTTTCCAAATATCTTCCTGAAATTCAGTCATTTTTTATTAACGACCCTGAAGTCGCTTTTGAAATAGCCTCGGAAGATGTTCAGACCATTTTTGTAATTGATATGAATCTAGGCGACTCGAACGGAATGGATATTTACAGGAAAATTTCTCATATTACAAAAAAATCAAGGGTCATTTTCATTACAGGAGACGCATATTTTCTTGAAGATGAAGATATCAGAAGACAGACCCTTTCCGAAGGTGGAATAGACTTTGTCGAGAAACCGATCAGATGGCACGAAATGGCGATCAAAATAAGAAATCACCTCAACATTCTTGATTATCAGTTTGAGCTTGAAGGAAAAGTGGAAGAAAGAACTCAGCAGCTTATTCATGCAGACAGACTTGCCACAGTCGGTACAATGGTAAGTTCAATAGTACACGAAATAAGCTCGCCGCTTACATTTATCAAAGCTAATCAGGAAACATTTCTTTATGCATACAATAAGATCAAAGATGACCTTAGCGACCCTGAAGCAAAAAAAGTTTTTGAAAATTATATAATTCCGGGCGTTGCAGATTCTCTTTCAGGTATTGCAAGAATAGAAGAACTGTTAAAATCATTCCGCCGCTTCTATAAAAGAGAACACCGGATCTCAGAAAATGATATCCTGTCAATAATAAACGAAGTAAAAAACCTCACATACTACAGCATCAAAAAAAACAGTGTTGCTTTTTCCGTAACTTCAAAAAACAATGGCACATATTCTATCAAATGTAACAGACAGGAACTTGTTCAGGTCATTACGAACATCGTGAATAATGCAATTGATGCACTTGAAGATAACAACCCCGGTGATAGAGAAATAAAGATCGCAATCGACAGAATCGATACAAAAATATTAATAATCGTGTCAAACAACGGTCCTGCAATTCCAGAAAGAGATGTTGAGAATATTTTCAACCCGTTCTTTACAACAAAAGGTGAAGCGAACGGAACCGGACTCGGACTTGCCATTGTACGGCAGATCATAAAAGGAATGGGCGGCGATGTGGAACTTTCAAACAGAACTGAAAAGAAGAAAAGTGTCGATTTTATAATAAATCTTCCGGTTAATCAGGATCCCAAGGATAATTTTTCTTACGCTACCTAAGGAGAGATCATGAAAATAGAAGCTGTAATACTTGCCGCAGGGAAAGGAACAAGAATGATGTCCAATCTCCCCAAAGTAATGCATACCGTTGCAGGAAAACCGATGATAGGCTGGATAATTGAAGCTCTGGACCCTGTCTGTAAAACGCTGAATATAGTTACAGGACACGGGAGAGACATCGTAGAGGATTTTATTTCAGACAATTATTCCAACACAAAATTTTCGTTTCAGAGCATTCAGGACGGCACGGGTGGCGCTGTCAGATCAGCAGTGCCCAATCTTTCAGGCGACACCACTCATGTAATAATCTGTGCAGGAGACACTCCGCTATTAAAGACAGCGACTTTCGAGCTTCTTCAGGAACATTTCATATCAGCAGGATCAGATCTCACTGTTGTAAGCACCATTCTTTCAGATCCGGGTCACTACGGAAGGATAATAAGAAACCGTGAAGGTCTTGTTTCTAAAATCGTCGAGTATCTCGATGCCACCGAAGAGCAGAGAAAAATAACCGAGATCAACAGCGGAATATACATGATCGAAAAAAATCTTCTTGTCGAAGGAATATACAAAATCAAGAACAGCAATGTTAAAAAAGAATATTACCTTACCGATATAATTAAAATTGCCATATCTTTGAATAAAAAAGTCACAGCATTTGTCGAAAAGGACTTCATATCACTTTCAGGAATCAATGACATCCATCAGCTTGAAGAAGCCGACACGGAAATGAAAAAAAGGATCAGGAACTAGATTATCATCAACGAACAGCCGCTGCCTTTTGAAGAAGTTTTATTTTCTGTATCACTCTGTTCACCATTTTCATCAGGTTTAACAGTATTATCGTTTGAAACAGCATCAAAATCATCTGTTTCTGTATTTTCATCAGTTGCTGTGCTGTCATTCACAGCCGTGTCCTCATCGCCTGACACATTTCCATCGCTCGTAACATCCTCGTCATAAACAGGATCATCGTCATTAACAGCTTCGCATCCTGCCGCCGCAATACCGGGACATTGTTCAGTGCCGGTACCGCAACGATTGACATCCGTATCGATACTGCCCCTTCCGTCCGTTGCTACCTTCCACCAGTTTTCAAGTGCGACTCGGTAACTTTCAGCTTTATCAAGTTCAAACTGGGTCGGCGGAACATTTGCCGGATGAACAAGAACTATCGCTATTTTCAGGTGACATGGCGATGTTGCAGGATTTCTTTCACCGTTTGCTCTTATTATGTCATCCATTGTAAAATCTACCCTTTCTCCCTCATAATCTCTTGTCGTTCCGGGAATTCCGGGATTGTCAGGAGAACCTAACAGACTGTAATCCACTTTAACAAAAAACATCGGACCCACCTCTTCTTTCGACCGGATACCCATAAGATATTGATCGAGAGGACCGAATTTTCTTACTCCGAAAGTGTCAGTAAACGAGCCGTCACCATTATCGGTAAGTTTTCCTCCGTACTGGATCGAACCTTCTGTGTTAAACCAGCTTGACCAGTGATTCCATGGTTCATCATTGGCACTCTGGCGTAAAATACCGCTTTTGCCGGAACCGTCACCAAGATCAATATCAACATATGCAAGCCATCTGTGAGCAATTTCGTGAGCAAGAACTTCAACTCCTGCAACAGGAACAGTTGTAAAAGTTGCCAGCGGATCATCCGGCAGACTTGCAAGTGAACCTACCACAGCTGCGACCATCAGTCTTCCGGCAGAACCGACCTGTCCCGGGTTCCCGAAAAGAGAAGTATAGTTTATCCCCTGAATATCAGCTTTTGTGACATACGCCTGTTTGGGATCATTAGTTCCGACAAGGTTTTTAGTGGTCATAAAAACAAGCGCATCGTATTCATCGGGATAAATGCTGTAAAAAGCTCCACCTGCTTTCTGAATACATATTCCTCTTGGCATTCCAAGTCCTGCACAAGATCCGTTGGCTGGAAGCATGTCACCGACAAAATCGGTAATTATCGCAATTTTTGACTGGTCGGCAAAGATCCCCGTTGTACAAAAAATTGTCAGCAGCAGTAAAAATATAAGTTTTTTCATTGCCATCCCCCTATTTCTGGTCATTTTCAGGAACAATGACTGTTACAAGTCTTGAACTGAGATACGATCCGTTGCCCGTTACAGTGACATAGGCCTTGTAGACAGCCGGTTCTGTACTGTTATTTTCACAGAAATCGTTGTAGAAACGGACATCAAATGTCACTTTTGTCCCCTGTTTGACAGAGAAAAATGTTTTATCATCCTTGCTTTCGATGCCGTCTTCAGGAACAGCAGATACGGTCTTGGAGCTCTTTACGAACTTCCCGGCACTTAACGAAGTATCATCATTGCAGAATTCATCGGAGTAACTGTTTGTCGAAACATCCATATCGATATAGGTTGTAAGATCAAGTATCGCCTGAGTTATCTGAACGCTTATTCCTTCACCAGTCCAGCTTTCAGTATGTGAATTGAAGCTGTTACCGTCGGAATTGAGAGATCCGGTCTGCTGGGCGATCAGATCAAATCCGTTTTTAGAATCATTTGTTACTTCACAGTTCAGATTTTCATCATCACAGAGAAAACCTGAATCTATGCCGATAAATTTTGCACCTATTCCGTTCATTACTGCGATTGATTCATCGACCGTTTTTCCAAGAGGCTGTCCATTTGCCCAGCCGCATTGCTGATCTGCGACAAGTGCCGTTTCAGCAGGACACCACTGAAGTTTTTCATCAGTTATCATTATAAATATAGGCATGGAATTATAACGGAAACAGCCTCCGCCAACATGTCCAATCTCCGACGAACAGTCAACAGCAGTCCAGTTTATAATGTCGTCATTGTAAGGAACACCATACCATGAACCACATTTTCCATTTGTGCAGTATCTGACTCTACTGGAAAACCCGTCACCGACTGAAGCCTGATAAAGGCTGTCATAATGAAGTTCGTTCGCTTTCCCGTCATAAGTTATTGTATCAAGTGCATTTTTAACAAGTTCGCTATCGGTTGTGACAGGCTGTCTGAGCTGATACGGCATCGAAGCAAGACCGTAAGCGGCAAAATCTGGCTCTGAGAACTCTTCGGCGATCTTATCTATAATTTCAGTCTGCACTTCAACTTTAAGCTTATCTATCTCTTCTGTCATAGACTGCGAATTGTCAAACATAATGAAAATGTCTATTGCACTGATCTTTGTATCAAATTCCAGCGTTCTTGAAACATCGTCAGAAGCGTTGTAAGGAAGAACTACATAAAAAATTCCATCAGGAATTTTATCATTAGGGTCAAGAGGATCCGTTCCAGCTACAATCTCCGCAAGATCATCTGTTCCGTCACCGTCCGTATCTTTATTGTAAGGGTCTGTTCCGGCCTCTTTTTCTTTTTTATCGCTTAATCCGTCATTGTCGCTGTCACGGTCAAGATAATCGGGAATGCCATCACCGTCCGTATCACTACAATCGGTTCCGCCGCACTCGTCTTTATCCGAATATCCGTCACCATCGGCATCTTCATCGGCACAATTTGGAACACCATCACCGTCGGCATCATCACATCCTTCCACGCCGTTCAGTATTCCATCTTTATCATCATCTTCATTATCAGTACCGCAGATGCAGTCGACACCAGTATTACCCGAGTCACCTGTATTTCCGGTATTCCCTGTATTTCCAGTATCTCCGGTGTTACCAGTGTTTCCAGTATCTCCAGTGTTGCCGGTGTCTCCGGAATTGCCTGAATTTCCCGCATCTTTTTCGTCTTCAGTACCGCATCCTATGAAAAAAACAAAACATACAAAAAGAGCTGCTAAAAAAACCTTTTGCATTGATTTTCCTCCAGAATATTTGAATTTATAAGCACACCAAAAATAAAGACATTTTAAAAAATACTTGAAAAACTTCCAATATAATTTCAAAATGATATGAATTTTTGTGCTATTGTTATTTTGTATAGAAAAATACGGAGATTTTGATGGAAAAAATTGTCTCAAACAAACTGATTGCTCCTGACATTCACAAAGTTATAATTACTGCTCCCCAAATTGCAAAAACATGGAGACCTGGACAGTTCCTGATCATTCACTTTAAAGAAAACAGTGAAAGAATTCCGCTTACTGTCTGCGAAAGAGATCTCAAAAAAGGTGAAATTACTATGATAATTCAGGCAATCGGATCAGGAACAAAAGAGATTTGCAATGCAGCGACAGGTTCAGAAATAAGAGATGTCGCAGGACCTCTGGGAAAACCGACAGAACTTCATAATGATCTTAAAAATGTTCTTTTTATATCAGGTGGTATAGGCATAGCACCGCTTCTCCCGGTAATTGATGAACTTCATAACAGAGGTATCAGGATAACAACGCTGATGGGAACAAGAAGCCGCAATACTCTTATTCTTGAAGACGAGGTGAAATCAAAGTCTGACAATCTCATAATTTCGACAGATGACGGAACTTACGGAACACACGGACTTGTAATTTCACTTGTAAAAGAAGCTGTAGATAAATTCGGACCTTTTGACAGAGTTTTCATTGCCGGACCTACAAGAATGATGGCGGCTTCAGTAAAAGAAGTTCAGAAATTTAAAATACCTTCGACCGTAAGTCTCAACCCGATTATGATAGACGGAACAGGAATGTGCGGCGGATGTAGAGTGACAGTCGGTGGAAAAACAAAATTTGCATGTGTCGACGGACCTGAATTCGAAGGTGATCTCATAGATTTTGATAAACTTATCAAAAGGCTGTCCACTTACAAGGACGATCACACCTGTAAAATAAGCAACAACCTGTAAACATTGAGGTATTTATATGAAAACTTCTGAAAAAATACTTATTCCGGCTCAGATAATGCCATGCAGATCGCCCGAAGAAAGAAAAAAGACAATGGATGAAGTTCCTGCCGGATATACTGAAGAAATGGCTGTAACCGAAGCTTCCCGTTGTCTTAATTGTAAAAATGCACCATGCGTAAATGGATGTCCTGTGGGAATAAATATTCCGAAGGCACTTGCACTTACCGCTGAGAGAAAATTTGGAGAAGCGCTATCTGTTATGAGAGAAAGTAACTTCCTTCCTGCCATTTGCGGAAGAGTCTGTCCTCAGGAAAGCCAGTGCCAGAAAGAATGCACTCTCGGAAAAATGAAAAACGGAACAATTCTTCCCGTTTTTATCGGAAATATTGAAAGATATCTGGCGGATAACTACTCTGATCAGGTTGTCACTGCAAAAAATAAAGAAAATACAGGGAAGAAAATTGCCGTTGCAGGAAGCGGTCCTGGAGGACTGACATGCGCCGGTGAACTTGCCGCTATGGGTCATAAAGTTGTTCTTTTTGAAGCGCTTCACGAGCCTGGAGGAGTTCTTGTTTACGGAATTCCGGAATTCAGACTTCCCCGTTCCATACTTAAAAGAGAAGTGAAATTTCTCAAGGAAACGGGGGTTGAATTTCAGATGAACACAATTATCGGCAAAACAATTCCTGTTAACGAAATACTTAATGAATACGATGCATTGTATGTAAGCACAGGTGCCGGGGTACCGGGTTTTCCCGGAATAAAAGGTGAAGATCTTCCGGGAGCATATTCTGCAAATGAATATCTCACAAGAGTCAATCTTATGGGTGCATGGAAAAAAGATGCCAGAACACCGGTTTCCGTGGGTGATGTAACGATTGTGATCGGCGGAGGAAATGTAGCAATGGATGCTGCCCGTACCGCACTGAGACTAGGCAGCAGAAAAGTCATCGTCGCCTACCGCAGACTGAAAGAGGATATGCCGGCACGAATTGAAGAAATTCATCACGCTGAGGAAGAAGGAATTGAATTCAAATTCCTTATTTCACCGGAAGAGATAATGGAAAGTGAAAACAACCGGGTCGGAAAAATCCTTTTCAGGGAAATGAGAATAGAAAAAGACCCGGACGGCGGAAGAAACAGGATATTCAACACAGAGAAAACTTTTGTCATGGACTGCAATGTCGTCATTTTTGCGACCGGAAGCAGTCCCAACCCGATACTCACAACGAATTGCCCTGAACTTCAACTCAACAAACATGGTGGAATCATCGTAAACCCGGAAACCATGCAGACATCAATCTCGAAAATATTCGCAGGCGGAGATGCAGTCAGCGGAGCCGCAACAGTTATCCTTGCAATGTCAAACGGCAAAACCGCCGCAAAATATATCAATGAATTCGTTATGAAATAAAATTCACGGTTCTGTTGCAGGAGGTACAAGACCAGAAAAGGAAAAGAAGAAGTATTATCAGAAATTTATTCATCACTCCTCAAAAGGACACACTCCTGTTTCTTTGCAGTAACAGTCCC
>DAOQAY010000085.1:0-12375 GCA_035354435.1 bacterium | reverse complement strand
AAAGTAGGTCGTCGCCTCATTTTTTTTTATTCCATAAGTTTTTTAAGACAAGTTCAAAAACAACTCTATTAATTAGATATAAAAAGAATTACTTATATATTTTTATCGGGTTGAGTAACGAAATCAGTTAAGGCATCAGCTATTCTTTTGCAGGTGTTTCCGTCAACTGATGCCATATGGCGGTTTATGAATTCGATAGATTTTTCTTTACAGCAGTCAGTATCTTTATCAGCTGTGATAATTGCATTTACTAATTCATCAACGGATTTGGCAAGCAGACCTCCATTTTCTTCAGGAGGCAGTTTCCAGACAAAATCAGCTGATGGAACTTCTGATATCTGAACGGTTCCTTTTTTCCAGACACGCCACAAAAAGGCTTCCTGTTTGGATGTAACCGGATAGATATGAATGCTGGGTTTTAAAGTCGCATAAAAGTAGTTCAATATACTGGAGAAATTGCTTATCATAATGTCAGAAACACAAATATCTAAAAGATTATCTTTGTCCGAGTCCTTGAATTTAAGAAGAAAATTTTTGTGTTTAGAAGCAAACTTTTCAAGTGCTTCAAGATAAGAAGGATCAAATCGTTTTTTGTCATGAAGTCTTAAAATTACGGCAAAATTTCTCTCTTCAAAAAGATCTGAAAGTCTGGTAAGTATTTCGATATCATCTCCCCAATGTGAAAACATTCTGCCGTAATGCCATGTACAGGCAATAAGTGCTATTTTCCTGTTTTGAAACTGGTCGGGATAGAATTTTATAATATCTTCTCTGGAAAATTTAGAATTGACAAGATCATCTGTAAAAGCTGAACCGAGATCAAGAAGATTTTCTCTTGCAAAGCCGGAAACAGTATTTCTATGTTCAAGATCAGTTTTTCCGAAACATTGCCACCGGAATCTTGGATTAGGTTTAAAAGAAGAGAATCCTGTTAATCTTTTTATTGATTTGTGAATTTGAGCAAATTCGATTTTATCGTTCGGTCCTTTCCATCCGAAACCATGCCAGAGAACGAAAAGATATGGAGATAATTTTTTCGGTGGAAAATGATTGTCAACAATTGTTATGACTGGATCGAACTTTTTAATTCTGGAAAAAACTGCCGGATCGTCCCTGTCGTATATTTCACATTTCAACGGCAGTAATTTATGAACAGGTTCGTTTACAAGGTTTGCTTTGTCATGCAAGACGACTGCTACTGAAAAATCTGGATGACTGTCAAGATATCTCGCCAGTGTAAGGTTGTCTGCCTGAAAAGTTGTGTTCCAGAATAATACCCTGATTTTACTGTTTTTTTCTGTTTCAGCAGAAGATCTCAAAGAGAGTTTGATTTTTTCAAGTAAATTAAATTTCACAACAGAAATACCAACATAAAAAATAACAACCAATGGTATCACCACATAAACAACAATTCAAGTTGATTTTTCATTTTCTTGACAGATTTTTTCCTTTAAACATTTTCTCTTTTGCAAAATTTTGTCTAGAAGATATGATCTCGGAATTGAGCAGATCGTTCTGCAATTGAAAAAGCTTGTCTGCATAAACGACATCTTCAATATATGTTATTTTTATATTTTTGATCTCTCCTTTGACGACAAATATATCGGCAAGACCATATTTCAAAATGAGACCGCAGTCGTCCGTAACAGTTTCGTTATTATCCTTTAATGCCATTGCATGTGCTTTTTTTATAATGTGAGAATTAAATGCCTGTGGAGTCTGTCCCTGCATCATATATTTTCTTTCGGGAATATTTTCTATACAGTTTTTCGCATTTGTTTTGATAATAGTGTCTGTGGCAGGGATCGCAACATCAATAGCGTCATATTTATCAAGTGCTGAAATACATTCATTTATAACATCTGTTGAAATAAAAGGTCTGACCGCATCATGGATCAGGATTTTTGCATCATTTTCAGGAACGGCATTGACACCGACAGAAGAACTTTCCCTTCTAGTGCTACCTCCAGTAATTATTTTCGAAATTTTTTTATAATCGGCGAGCAGCGTTTCATCATCAAGATAATTTTTATATGACGGCTCCATGACAACGATTATTTCATCTATATTGCTGCTTTCATTAAAAACAGTGATCGTGTGTTCAACAATAGTCTTTTCTTTGATTTTAATGAATTGTTTAGGTATTCCGCTATGAAGTCGTTCACCCTTTCCTGATGCAAGTATGATAGCATAAACTTTTCTTTTCATTTTTCATACCATTTTGAAAATATGAGCAGCTGCCACATCTGCCATGATAAATTTATCTGTCCGGTTTTATTCAAGAAGTGCAATTTTCTTATGTAATCAATATTAAACATGCCGGAATTTTTATATACATTACTTTCTATTGCGTTTGCAAGTTGCGATTTGAGTTCATTCTTAAACCATTTTGCAAGCGGAACAGAAAATCCGTGTTTTTTATGAGTAAGAATTTCTTCGGGAAGATGCGGTTTTATGATATCACGGAGAATCCGTTTTGAAATTCCGTCATGAAGTAAATATTCCGGAGGAAGTTTCTGACAGAATTCAATAACTTTGTGATCTAAGAACGGAACTCTTGTTTCCAGTGAATGGGCCATGCTCATTCTGTCGACTTTTGTCAGGACATCATCCGGCAGATATTCATAAAAATCACTTGCCATTATCTTTGATAAAAAGTCATTTTCTGAGAATCCTGAAGGAATTTTCCCAAATAGATTTGATGTTTCACGAAAATCGACCTGCTTGAGAAAATCTTCTGAATAGAGTTTTTTCCGCATTTCAGCATTGAAATTACTTCTGAAAAGGGAGTAGTGCTTTTCGGGTTCCATGAAAATTCTGGAAAGTTTATTCCAGTTCCTTCCTTCAATTTTCAGTCTTTTTTTCAATAGATCCGTGATGTGTTTTGAAATTTCTGGAAAGTTCCTGAATGTTTGATACTCCTTTATAAGTGATAAGTATCTGGAGTACCCGGCAAAAAGCTCATCTCCACCGTCTCCGCTCAAGACAACGGTCACATGTTTTTTAGCGATTTTTGAAACATACCAGGTGGGAATTGAAGAAGGATCTCCGAACGGTTCATCATGCAGCGCAATAATTTCCGGCAGTATTTTAACAGCATCCGGTGTGACGATCTCCTCTTCGTGGTTTGTTCCGAATTTTTCAGCGACAAGCCTGGCGTAGGCAAGTTCATTGAAATTGTCTTCGTGAAATCCTATTGAAAAAGTGTTGATCTTATTGGGTGAACACTTCGACATCAGCCATACTATGGTTGAAGAGTCTATTCCGCCCGAAAGGAATGCTCCGAGCGGAACTTCGCTCATAAGGTGCATCTGTACAGATTCAAGAAGTATATTTTCCAAAGCGTATTTAGCTTCGTTATAATCTTTAAATTCACCCGGATTCCTTGCCGGAAGGCTCCAGTATACAGTTTTTTCAATATGGATTCCGCCTGAAGGGTTATTTTTGACAGTAAGGCTGTGTCCGGCTTCAAGTTTTCTCACATTTTTATAGATTGATCCCGGTGAACGGATGAATCCATATGTAAAAAAATCGTCTACAGCTTGAGGATCGATCTCTTTTTCAATTATGTCTGATGCTGTCAGTACTTTCATTTCAGATCCGAAAATAAAAGAACTGCCGTCCGAATAATAATGCAGCGGTTTAATTCCGGCGCGGTCTCTTGCAATGAAAAGCTCATTGTTTCTTTTATCCCAGATCGCAAAAGCAAACATTCCTCTTAATTTCTCGACGCAACTATGTCCTGATTCGAGATAAAGATTGACTATCACTTCGGTATCGCTTCTGGTTCCAAACGAATAGCCTGCAGCGGTAAGTTCCTCTCTTAATTCATGAAAGTTATAAATTTCACCGTTAAAAACAATAGTAATATTTCCGCAGATACTTGTTAAAGGCTGCTGCCCTGTTGAAATGTCGATGATCGAAAGACGGCGATGTCCCAAAGCTACAGGACCTTCAATAAAATATCCGCCGGCATCGGGTCCGCGATGGAAAATGGAATCACACATTCTGACCAGCATGTCTTTTCTTGCCAGATTTTCTGCATTCGATAATATTCCGGCTATGCCGCACATTTATTAATTTCCTCCCCCAAATTCCTGCAAAACTTCAAAAAATCTCATCGCACTACTTCCGTCAGGTTTGTAAATATGTCTGTCTATCCAGCTCCGGGATTTTTCTCTGCAGCAGTCCGGATTTTCAAGTCCGTGAATAATGCCATCAGCAACGCCTTGAAGATTCCATGCAGTGATCCCTCCATTATCTTCAGGGTCATTCATGTAAATCTGTTCATTGCCGGACAAGGTGCGGTAGGAAACCCTTCCCCTTTTTATCTGAGCCAGACGAAGTTTCTCATTACTCCGGTCTGATGGGATAATATGCACAGAAGGCAGACCTCTGAAATAAAAATATGTTATGAATGAAGAAAGGTTGCTGACCATGATATCTGAAACTATCAGATCCGACAGATTGTCAGGGTGGTCCGATTTGTGCTTGACCATGACATTCGGATACATTCTTACAATATCTTGAATTGCTTCAAGATACTGAGGTTCGTATCTTTTTCTATCGTGAAGGCAGAAAATACAGTTTGCCCCTTTTGAATGAATGGTTCCTAAAACTGTATCAAGAAATTCCATGTCGGTTGCAATACCGTTTTTCCATGAAAGCAGTCCTTTGTTCTGATTTTCAGAGATAATTCTGCCATAGTGCCATGAAACAGAAAGAAGAACAACTTTCTTGTTTAGAATGTCTATGCTGTAATACTGTTGCAGATCCTTTTTTGTATATGGCGGGTTCAATAGTAGATCTGAAAAGGCCATGCCTGTAATTTTGCATGAACCGGGATGAAGTTTCCATTGTTCAATCCGCCAATCCCGGTCAGGAATTCCGTAACATTGAGCCATGAAATTCTTAGATGGTTTCCTAGGATTGTTTCCGGTGATACTTTCAATGTTCTTGTAGAACTGATTTATATCAGATTTTCCTCTTGCTTTCCAGCCAAGTCCGTGCCACATTGTGCAGAATTTTATTTTTTTAAGGAATACGGGCATGTGATTATCAGCAACCACCACATCAGGTTTAAAGGAAGCCACGGTTCTTTCAATGTCAGGATGTTTCATATCAAGAATAGGTGCTTTCAATGGTTTGAATCTGAAAACAGGTTCTTTTCTGAAATTTTCCGGGTTCTCGGTCACTATTGTTAAATTAGCATCAGATGAGTCAATATAGAAAGCTAGTGAAAGTATATCAGCTTGAAGAGTTGTTGCCCAGATCAGAATGTTCATGTCTTAATAACGCAATAAAATAAAACTGTTGCGCCGTAAATTTAACTGACGCAAAAACAATGGCAATAATGGTCTATTTAATGCTTTTTGTCAATTTAAGATGCAGTATTGTTGTGAAAATTCATTGTTCTAAAATAATTTTGACAATTTGAGCGGTTATAGAGTACAACACTCCAGTTGTTTTTATACTGGGGTTTTCGATGGAAAATAGAAAGGTTGCACTTTTTGCCACCAATTTTGTCAGTTTTTCGCAGACTTTTATTTATGATGAAGTCAGGTCACATAAAAAATATGCTGTTGATGTCTATTCTTTATACAGAATGAATAAAGATATTTTTCCTTATGAAAATGTTCACAGCTTTTTCCCCGCTGATTCTTTAAAAATGAAAATAGAAGGGAAATTCTGTGAAATCACATCATTAAGTCCGACAAGAAAAAAGCTGATTGCAAATGGCGGTTATTCGCTGATTCATGCACATTTCGGTACAGGAAGTATTTATGCACTTCCTTTTGCAGATTCGGCAGATCTTCCGCTGGTTGTAACTTTTCACGGATATGATGTTCCTATCCTCAAAACATACAGACGGTTCTTTCCTGAATTCTGGAGATACTGGCTTTTAAGCGGGAAAATGTTCCGCAGGGTCGATCTTTTCCTCGCCGCTTCTGATGAGCTCAATAAAATGCTCGTTGAGCTTGGAGCTCCTGCTGAAAAAGTGAAGACATGGCGGCTGGGCGTTGAGATCCCTGAAATATCAAAACTACCTGAAAGAAGCGGTAAAAGAATAATAATGGTCGGCAGATTTGTTGAAAAAAAAGGATTTGAGTATGCAATTGAAGCATTTGCAAAAGTCATTAAAAGCGGAGCAGACGCAGTTCTTGATATAATCGGAGACGGTCCTTTAAAAAACAGATATATTTCGATGATAAAAAAGCTGAACATTGAAAATAAAGTGATATTCCATGGTGTGAAAAAACATCGAGAAGTCCTTGATATGATTCTTAATTCCGATATTCTTCTGGCTCCGAGCGTAGTAGCGACAAATGGTGACAGAGAATCGGGAATTCTGGTTGTAAAAGAGGCAGGGGCAAGATCTGTTCCGGCGATCGGCACCATTCATGGCGGAATTCCGGAAATTATTGATGAAGGAAAAACAGGATTTCTTGTCAATGAAAAAGATGTGAAAGCTCTCGCAGAGAGGATAACTCTTTTATTGGGCAATGAAATTCTGAGGCAGAAAATGGGTGCTGCGGCAAGAAAGAAAATGGAAAATGAATATTCACTGCCTGACAGAGTGGAAGTTCTGGAATCATATTACGATTCTGTAATAGAAAAGTTTAAAGAGAGAAAAAATGACTGATCTTGCAAATCATGGAAATAAAGTGATCGCCAAAGGAGCTTTTATCAATATTCTCGGGGCTTTAGGCAAAGGTCTCATCCCGGTTTACTTTATTCTGATCACAAGAATGTACGGCCCTGAAACGATGGGTCTTTTTTATATTGTGTATGTCATGGTTGACATGGCTGTCAGCCTTACGGTATCAGGTTTGAATGACGGAGTGATAATGTTCACTTCGAGATTTGTCGCATTCAAGGAAAAAGAAAGGGAGACATATGACATTATTGCGAATGGATTTGTAATATCACTGGCTATATCTGTTCTGATAATTATTCTCGCCTATTTCGGCGGTCCTCAACTGATTCTGATGAAATATTCTGATAAGAATGTTATCAAAGCTGTTCAGTCTGTTGTCTGGTCGATTCCGTTTGTAATAATTCCTGTCATAGTCGTTTCTGCAACTAAATCACATCTTACAATGAAGTGGGATGCGATACTGCTGGGGTTTTTAAGATCTTTTGTCCTTATTGTTTTTTCTGTGGCGTTTTATTTTACAGGAGCCGGATTATTCGGTCTTATCTGGGCATATAATATTTCGGCTGTGGTTATCACATTGATATCGATTATCATTTTCGGTCGTTATTTCAGTTACAGCAAACTGTTCAAAGCAGTATTTTCTTTCAAGATATCTCTGCCTTTGGTTAAATTTTCAATTCCACAGAATCTCAATATGACCTTTAATACTTTTATAACAAATGTCGATGTCGTTATGCTCGGATTTTTCGGAGTAGCACCTGAAATAATAGCATTTTACGGAATGGGATCGCAGATCGTGAGAGCTATCAGACAGATAAAGCTGGCTTTTTCAGGTTCCTATGCACCGATCATAGCAAGATTATACGGTCAGGGCGAAATTGAAAAGGTCAATTTCTCCTTTTCCATGGTTTCAAGATGGACGACAATGATATCTTTTCCTGTTGCATTGATAGTGATAATGTTCAAGAATGAGCTTTTAAGGCTTTTCCATCCTTCTTTTACAAGCGACACTTCGTTTATGCTTCTTCTGCTTGCGCCTCCTTTGCTGAGCTGTATGGTCGGAATGGCTGGAAATATTATTGTCATGACGGGAAATTCGCTCTGGAACTTGATAAATTCTATGACAATAGCTGTTGTAAATGCCTATCTTAACTGGCTTTTTATTCCTCACTGGGGAATTATGGGGGCAGCTTCGGCAACATTGATCGCTTCACTTCTTGTTTCTTCAATGCAGCTTGTAGAGGCATATTATCTGACGGGTGCCAGACTTATAATCAGTAAAATATATAAGCCGTATCTTGCTATAATCATTCCGGTTTTACTGCTGACTATTTTGAGTTATTCTGTCTCTGTAGAAATGTTTGCTGCGAAATTGGCTGTTGCTGTAATTTTGGTCTTTTTATATATAGCGCTCCTGATCGGTATGAAATTTGAACCTGAAGACCGGGAACTTTTTGCTAAAAAAGGTTTTTTTAAACGGAAGGCTCATGAATAGATTTGAAACAGATCTCAAACTTGGTCTGGATCTCGGCTCGGTAAGTTTAAATTGTGTTATAACAGATTCCCAGGACAGAATAATATACAAAAATTATCGAAGAACTTCCGGGCGGCCTATTGAAAGGACAATTGAACTTTTTAAGGAAATCGAGTCGCTTTTCGGGAACATTTCATTTTCAGGAGCTGTTGTTGCCGGCTCGGGGAAAGAACTTATTGCAAAACCTGCAGGGCTTTATACTGTAAATGAAATTGTTGCTCATGCTACTGCCGCATGGACTGTATATCCTGATGTCGAAAGTGTTTTCGAGATCGGCGGACAGGATTCTAAATATATTTCTATCGGTAAAACCAAAGACGGCAGACATTTCCTGAAAGATCATGCGTTCAATGAGCTTTGTGCAGCAGGTACCGGCGCTTTCCTTGACCAGCAGGCAGTAAGGCTCGGACTTACAATTCAGGAATTAAGTGAAAAGGCAGACAAAGCTGAAAATGTAGCAAGTGTTGCCGGAAGGTGTTCTGTTTTTGCAAAATCGGATATGATACATCTGCAGCAGAAAGCTGTGAGTATCGGTGATATCTGTGCAGGACTTTGTTTTGCACTGGCAAGAAATTATCTTGCAACGCTCTGTCGCGGTCATATTCCTCCGGCTCCAGTCATTTTTCAGGGCGGAGTGGCGGCAAATAAAGGTGTTATAAGAGCTTTTCGGGAAATACTGAAACTTAATGAAAATGAGCTGATAATTCCTGAATTTTATGATGTTATGGGGGCTTACGGTTCAGCAATTATTGCTAAAGAACAGCAATTGGAGTCTCCGGTTGAAATAAGAAAACTTATTGAACTGCTGGAAAAAAGATCGCTTGAACCCGAATCAGACTCAACTCTTGAAAATTTAACTTGTTCGGGGATAGAAACAGCCGACATTTTAAATGAAAAAAGCTTTGAGCAACCTTTCTTTATGGGAATTGATGTCGGTTCAGTAAGTACAAAAGGGGCGGTAATAGATTCGAAAAAGAATATAGTAGCTTCATCATATCTTCCTACCGCTGGCCGGCCTGTTGAAGCTTTGAGGGATCTGGTGTCCAGTCTGAAAAGAGAAATAGGTTCTGACATTCTGATATCAAATATTGTCTGTACCGGTTCGGGCAGACATCTTGCCTCGGCTCTTTTTGATAAAGGGTCTATAATGGATGAAATTTCCGCCCAGTCGGTTTCGAGCAGTTACTACTTTCCTGAAGCCGATACAATTATCGAAATCGGTGGTCAGGATTCAAAATTCATAAAAATGTCTGGCGGGAAAATGCTTTCTTTTAAAATGAACAGGGCTTGTGCCGCCGGTACGGGTTCATTTCTTGAAGAGCAGGCGGGGCGTCTTGGAATAAGCATTAAGGATGAGTTTGCAGAAAGAGCTTTCAAGTCGGAAAATCCTTTAAGACTGGGAAGCCGGTGCACTGTTTTCATGGATTCCGACCTTGTGCATCATCTTCAAAGAGGCGCATTGACAGAAGATCTGTGTGCAGGTCTTGCATATTCAATAGGTGAAAATTATCTTGAAAAAGTTGTGGGTTCCGCTGAAATAGGAAGCAGTATCGTTTTTCAGGGCGGTGTCGCAAAAAACCCGGCTGTAAAGGCTGTTTTTGAAAGATTGCTTAAAAAACCTGTTAACATTCATCCATTTCCTGAAATATCCGGAGCAATAGGAGCGGCGATTACAGCGCTTGATGACTATGATTTAAAAAAAGAAGATCAGAGTTTTTCATTGAATGAAGTTGTGATCGAAGCAGTTACAGACACATTCGAATGTAAACTGTGTGAAAATATATGTGAGATAAGAAAAGTGACTGTAAAAAGCGGTCATACCGCCTATTTCGGAAGTGTCTGCGGCAGATTTGAAAAATCGGCAGATAGCTGTATTCAGGCGGACGATCTTTTTTCAGTCAGAGAAAAATTGATGCATGATTGTGTCAAGTCATCTGAAGTCGAACCTTTCAGAGGTGAAATAGCTATCCCGATGACCCTCACCATGAGTGATTATCTTCCTTTCTGGCAGACTTTTTTTAATAAACTGGGGTTTAAGACTTACATTTCCGGAAATACGACAAGGTCTATGGTCGAATCAGGACTCATCCATGTTCCGGCTGAATTCTGCTATCCTGTGAAAGTGCTTTTCGGACATGTCTACAATCTCGGAGATCTCGGTAAAAAGAAGATATTTATTCCGCATCTTAGATTTTTCACACCGCCGAAAGAAGTGTCGAAAAGATATGCCTGCCCTTATACTCAGGCTGCTCCTTATGTTGTGAGGGAGAACATTTCTTTTGACGCAGAAATTATGACTCTGGAATATCCCGTTGACGGAGAGGAAAAGTACTGGATTGATTATGCTGCGAAAGAGCTTGACATAGAAAAAAACGAGATAAAACAGGCTCTTAGATCGGCAAACTCTGCCCAGCATGAATTCGGTGAAAAATGTCTTGAAGAGGGTCGTAAGATCATTTCAATCCTTGAAAAAGAGAACAGAAGAGGGTCCGTTTTACTTGGAAGACCGTACAACACGACAGACCGTTTTGTAAACCTTAACCTTGTAAGAAGGCTTAAAGAACAGAATATAGAGCCGATTCCGTTCGATTTTCTTCCGATGGGTGAAGACAGACTGCCCGAACTTTGGAGCAGAATACGGTGGGGATACGGCAGAAAGCTGGTCCAGACGGCGCGAGTGCTTAAAAAACACAAATTTCTCGGAGCTGTTATCGTTACCAATTTCGGATGCGGTCCTGATTCGTTTGTCGATCAGTATCTTGAATACGAGCTTAAAGAAGTTCCCCATATTATTCTTGAGTTTGACGATCATCAGGCTGAAGCAGGGCTTATAACAAGGCTTGAGGCTTTTTCGAGAAATTTCAAGATCAGTGAAAAATCTGCAAAAAGGATTGAAGGAAGAGATCCCGGTAAACCGAGAATTCCACTGAGAGAATACACCTATTACATTCCGTCATTCATGGAACATGCCTATGCGATAACAGGTGCTTTGAAAGCTTCAGGCTGTAAAACAGTGCTTCTTCCTCCTACCGACGAGGAAAGCTGGAATCTGGGGTTGAAATATGCCTACGGAAGGGAATGCCATCCGTTCATTTCTTTTACAGGCGACATCCTGAAAGCGGCTCAAGATCCTGATTTTGTTCCTGAAAAAGCGTGCTATTTCGGACCATCATATTTTGGTGCCTGTCTTCTGCCGCAATATCTGCTGGCACTGCACCTTATCCTTGAAAGAATCGGTCTTGAAGATATCACGGTCATGAATGTTACTGATGAAACAAATATGAAAGAACTGGGGTGGCCTTATATGATCAGGCTGGCTCTGGGTGTCTATACAATTGACAGGTTCTTTAAGTGGAAAACAGAGATAGAGCTGTATGAAGCTGTGCCGGGTGAAGTGAATAAAGTTTACAAAGAGATCATCCTTGATCTGGAAAAAGGGCTTGCCGAAGGGTCTTTTTTTAAAATACTCAGAAAAAGTGTGAAGAGATTTAAAGCAGTTGCACTCACGGAAAAAGACGGAACAAAGCCGAAGATCGGAATAGTCGGAGATGTTTACACAAGAGTCAATGAGCACTCAAACGACCACCTTTATTCAAAATTGAAAGAAATGGGATATGAAGTCTGGACATCGTGTTCGCTTATTGATATTTCATTTATGGGAATGGAGCAGCTCCATGTTGAATTGAGCAGAAAGGGTAATAAGATCAAAAGTTTCTTTACTAGAATAATGATCCCTGGAATTAAAGTTGCAAGATGGTTAATTGACAGATATTTTCCGGAAAATATAAGAACGCCGCAGGAAAGAAATTACCATGCGATAAAAAATGTTGTGTCAAAATATGCCGATGTCCATATTGATAAAGCTCTGGCACTTAACATAAACAGGGTCGAAGAGTTCCAACTTGCCGGAGCCGACGGAGTTATCAATGTCATGTGCCATAACTGTATGCTTGGAAATGTCACGGCATCGCTCACCAAAAGCATGAGAAAAGATATGGATGATATCCCGATATGCAACCTTGTTTATGAAGGACTCAAATCGACACACAACATCAATCGACTTGAAGCGTTCACTCATCAGGTCAACAGCTGTAAAAAGTGTAAGTAAAATATCATTTGACATATTTCTATATAGTTTACCCTGAAAAACGACATAACTAATTGAAATAATTCTTGAAATTGG
>DAOQAY010000084.1:0-12425 GCA_035354435.1 bacterium | reverse complement strand
ACATAGACACTTTAATGCTTTATTATTTCAACGATGAGGCGGAAAAAGATCTCAATTCCGTTTTTGAGGCAAATAAAGATGAAGCCCGCGAGATTCTTTATGCACTGCTTGCACTTTATGATGTCTACGATAAAAAAGAGTTAAAAGCTGAATTTGAAAAGATAAGGAAAAACAAGACCTTTAAAGAAATTCTTTCCAAAACAGAAAAGTTTTCAGCCGATCCGAGGCATTTTGCTTTCAAGTCCGAGGAAACGACACTTCTTGACGAACTTCTGGGAATAAATGAAAAATATTTCACGGAACTCTGGCTGATCGATTCGATGCTTCTGTGGAAAAAGAAAAGAATGATAATTAAATATCGTGACAAGCTTGTTGAAAAATTCAAGAACTGCGGAAAAACAGGCGGAAGGATATTCTTCATTGCTAGCGGAACATCATATCATGCTTCACTTACCGGTTCATATTTTTTCAATAACATGTCTGATATTTCAATAATTCCTGCAAATCCCGGTTCTTTCAGGTCGGGATTCATGAATTCACTAACTGAAAAAGATCTTGTTATCGGAGTGAGTCAGAGCGGTGAGACAAAAGATCTGGTCGATATTTTCAATGATATCAAGAAGGATAATCCGAAAGTTCAGCTGATGACGATTGTTAATAATGAAAATTCAACACTGCCTCTTGAAAAAAGTGATTTTTACCTTCCGATAATGTGCGGATCTGAAATTGCCGTTGCTGCGACAAAATCTTTTATAAGCCAGATAGCGCTTTTCTATATTCTTGCCGCACTTATGAAAAATAAAGAAGATGATGTTCAGAACGATTTGAAAAAGATCAGGTATTTTATGGATTTTACTTTGAAAAATGTAGATATTCCGATTTCTGACACATCTCTGAGGCTTTTTATGAAGCCTTCGATACATATTCTTGGAACTTCTTTGACCGGACTTGCTAAAGAAGGTGCTTTGAAGATCAGAGAGGTCGTTCTTAACCATACCGAAGGATATGATGCGGCTGAATTTAAACACGGACCTAATACAATACTTGGAAAGAACACCATTTATTCACTGACTGATATGGAAACTTTGTTCGGCAATGTGATCGAAGTGTTTGAAAACCTTATTGAATCAGGATTCTTGAAAGGAAGTTCAAGACCGGAAACGGTAAGGGATTACCTGAATATGGCAAAAAACCTTAAGTTCAGAAAATTCGATGAGAAAACTGCTTCCAAATCGTTTTATTCGAAAGAAGATCAGGAAGTTCTCAAAAAAGTCTATAAAGTTTTTTCTGAAAAGACCGATATTGAGAACTTTTTTTCAAATTATCCGCTTGTTTTTGTCTGTCCTCCTGACGAAAGAGACAAAAGGATTACTATTTCCCAGATCCATACTCATAAGATCAGAGGTGCAGATATAGTTCTTATCTGTGAAGATGATGACGATCTGAGAAAAGCGACAGGAAAGCCGGCATCGGCAAATAAGTACTGGTCTAAAATCATAGAACTTCCCCGTACCGGTGATAAGAATATTTTTGTATTTCAGGCTGCAATTGCACTGCAGCTTCTTGCATTGAAAATGAGTGTTGCAAAAATGAAATACCTCAATAAGAGTCAGATTGAAAATCACGGTGTACATCCGGATGTGCCCAAAAATGTTAGTAAATCCATCACTGTAGATTAATAATCAGGAGATCATCAATGGCGGCATTTACAAGATTGAAAAGGTTCAGCGAGATCGGAACTATAGCCGCAAAATACGGTCTTACCGCTTTCATGCCGAGATCTCTTCTTCATATTCTCAAACTTGAACACAGAAGCGGTGATGAAAAATCATATCGGGATCTGAAACTTGAAGAAAGGCTCAGGCTGGCATTTGAAGAACTCGGAACGACATACATCAAACTCGGACAGATACTTTCTCTCAGGAGTGACATAATTCCTCTTGCAATGGCTGAGGAATTCAAAAAACTCCAGGACAATGTCAGACCGCTTCCGTTTAATGTCATCAAGCCGATAATTGAAGAAGAGCTGGATTCCAAGATAGAGGACATTTTCTCAAGTTTCAATGAAGAGCCGGTTGCCGCTGCATCAATATCGCAGGTTTATTCCGGTGTTTTGAAAGAAACCGGCGAAGAGGTGATTGTTAAAGTAAGAAAACCTGGTGTGGTTGAAAAGATCAAGGGCGATATGGAAATCATCATGTGGATCGCCGATATTATGCAAAAAACCTCATCATATTCAAAAAACATTGATTTTAAGGGTATTGCAGAGGAGTTTTTCTGGACAATGAATTCTGAGCTTGACCTTTTGATTGAGAAAACAAACACAGAGAAATTTGCTGATAATTTCAACGCAGAAGAGTGGAACTGGCTTTCATTTCCTAAAATGCACAGCACACTCTGCACCAGCAGGATGCTTGTGATGGAAAGAATGAGGGGTCTGAAGCTTTCCGAGTTGCCTGAACTGGAATCTGACGAGTTGTTCGACAGGAAGGTTATTGCCGACAGAGGTTCTAAAATGCTCTTGAAAATGATTCTTAATGATGGATTTTTTCATGCCGATCTTCATGCCGGCAATATATTCTTTACTGAAAATAACGGGGTTTCCATAATAGATTGCGGAATGTGCGGTCATATTGACAGATATCTCAGAGAAAAGATTGCTGATCTTTTTACCGCTTTTGTTCTCAAGGATTTTGAAAAAGTGGCAAATATTTACATTGAGATCAGCGAGAGTACGGCACTGGTTAACAAAGCTGATTTTATTAAGGATATCAGACGGCTCTTTGAATCGTTACCGGACAATCTTTCAAAAATAAACACTGCTGAAATGGTTCAGAAGACTTCGGTGATACTTTTCAGATATAAATTGAAAATTCCGAGAGAACTTACTCAACTTATAAAAAGCTTTTCAATGCTTGAAGGTCTTTGCAGGGAGCTTGACCCGGATTTTGAACTTATCACTGTCGCTCAAAGGCTTTCCAAAGAAGTCATAGCGCAGAAATATTCCCCGGAAAGGATAGCTGAAGACTTTTTCACGCTCTCAGTCAGACTTATTGATCTGCTTAAAACGCTTCCTAATAACATTTCCAACATCTTCGACAAGATCGAAAGCGGAACTCTTCAACACAGGTTTTTAATACTTCTGAATATTTCCGAAAGAAATTTCATTTCAAAAATGGTAACCAGAGTGTGTTCAGCCTGCATGATAACGGGTTCGCTTATTGCAAGCGGTACTTTGAGTGAAAAACCTTACAGTTATGCCATTTTCGGTATTTTTGTTTTTTCAACGATAGCATTTCTTTCAACATTCAGAAAAGGTTCATAAATGTCATCATTGCAAAATATCCGACTCCACCTTGAAGAAATAGAAAAAAGGGAGCTTTCATGGGCGGCGTGTTTGAGTTCTGCTTCAAAAGGGCGGGTGAAATTCGAAGAGCCGTGTTCGATAAGACCTGCGTTTCAGCATGACAGGGATAGAATAGTTCATTCCAAGGCTTTCAGAAGGCTCGGAGATAAAACTCAGGTATTTCTATCACCGAAAGGAAGCCATTACAGCAACAGACTTACTCACACTCTTGAAGTGACACAGATCGGCAGGACGATAGCAAAAGCGCTTCTGCTGAATGAATCTCTGACAGAAGCTATCGGTCTGGGGCATGATCTCGGGCATACACCGTTCGGACATTCCGGTGAGAGAGCTCTCGGTAAATTGCTTAAAAGCGGGTTCAGACATGAAAAGCAGAGTATCAGAGTAGTTGATTTTATTGCAAGAAACGGTCAGGGACTCAATCTTACATATGAAGTAAGAAACGGAATTCTTATGCATTCAAAAGGCTTGGGTCCGCTTATCAAAAAAGAGGGAATACCTGAAACTCTTGAAGGTCAGATTATCAGGCTTTCTGACATAATTGCTTATATAAATCACGATATTGATGATGCTTTGAGAGGCGGGTTCATTGAATTGAAAGATGTGCCGTATAACGATGTGCTCGGCGAAAAGGGATCTCAAAGGATAAATTTTATGGTTAAAGATCTTATTTCAGAAAGCTTTTCTGCGATAGAATCAGGGGATAGAATGATCCTTTTTACTGAAAATACCACTTTTATGATTGAGGAAATGAGAGATTTTATGTTCAAAAAAGTCTATGAATCTCCAGTTATAAGGAAAGAGTTTGACAAATCAGAAAAGATAATCAATTCGCTTTTCTATTATTTTCTTGATAATTACGATCATTTTGCTGAGTTTTATTCACCGCTCATTTCTACGGACAGAGAACAGAATGTAGTCGATTTTATTGCCAGTTTGACGGATTCTTATGCAATTCATCTGTATACAAGTTTGTTTATTCCTGAAAGATTAAAATTCCCGGATTTCAAAAATGAAGATTAAACTATTTTTTTTCATACTGCTGGTCGTTTCGCTCTCATTGAATATTTTCTGGTTTTCCGGAAAAGTGGATAATAAATGTCTGTCAGAGCCGGAACAGGTGTTTCTCTATCCTGTTAATGAGTCCTCACTTGATTATCCGATATCTCATGATCCTGAGAGTCCGAGATACACTGCTTACACACTTGATGGTAATTCAACGGTGTTTCTGTCCTTTAATGTTAAAGGGACGATCCCTGAGTCTGTGGAAAAAAAGTACGGAATCAAACTTCCGATTGAAATAATCAGGAATATTCAGGAGATAGTATATTTTCTGAACGACTATAAAATCAGGTTCTATGAAGGTGATAGAATATCAATGTTCTACCGTGAAAGTGATATGAAGATCGTTTATCTGAGGTTTAAAAGCGCAAGAAGAAGATCGATCTCGGAAATATTTCTTTTCAATACCGGAAATACTGAGAAATATGTAACTTCTGACGGCTCTTTTCTTCAGCCCTGTATCACCAATGGTCCTTTTGAGAATTGTCCGGAAGTCAGGTTCATTACAGAGAATGACCAGCTAATTCCTGTATTCAATATGCCTGTAAACAGACCGGTAAGGCTTCCTTTTCTTGCAAAATATGTCAGCAGTACAATTACCAAACTGTCCGGCGGTGAAGCGGAATTCGTTTATAGCAACTATGCGATTACGGCTGTTTTCAAGGGTCTAGGCAGTTTGACTAATTTGGATAAGGTTGCCCTTTATAAAAAAGACGCAGTAATAGGAAAAAGCGGATATATAATGAAAGATAAAGATCCTGGATTGATCTATTATCTTAGAAAAAAAGACAATACGATCGTTTCTCCTTATGTATTCCATCACACAGAAAAGGTTGTAATAAGTGAAAAAGAGATGCAGAACCTTTCAATAATGGCGAATTTTTTCTCAATACAGTATGAGCTCGGTCATAAATTCGAAAATAAGCATTATTAGGAACATTAAATGAAAAGGATACTTGTAACGGCGGATCTTCCCGGCAGAATGTTAAAAGAGATAAGTGAAAAAGGAGACTTCGCCATTAAAATACTGAGTGATATAGAAAGAGAAAATATCAAAAAAGCCGTCAGTGATTTTTCGCCTCACGGAATGGTAACGCTTCTGAGTGACAGAATAGGGGCTGATATAATTGATCTTGCTCCGGATCTTGCTGTGATTTCTAATTATGCCGCAGGTTACAACAATATTGATATCAAATACTGTTCTAAAAAAAATGTTGCTGTCACTAACACCCCTGATGTTCTGACGGATTCTACGGCAGATATTGCGATTATGCTTCTTCTGATGGCATCAAGAAGAGCTGTCGAATCGGAGAAATTCACAAGGTCGGGGCTTTTCAAAGGCTGGAAACCTGATCTTTTTCTCGGAAGATCCCTAGCAGGAAAAACTCTGGGTATTCTTGGTCTCGGGAGGATAGGTTTTGCGACGGCGGTAAGAGCAAGAGCTTTCGGCATGAACATTATTTACTGGGGAAGAAAAAAAGCATCAGACAAAAAAGAAAGGTCTATCGGTGCTGAATACTGCGGATTTGAAGAACTTATAAAGTCAAGCGACTTCATTTCACTTCACCTGCCCTTCGTTTCCGATCTTCATCATTTAATAGGCTCAAAAGAAATATCCATGATGAAAAAAGACGCAGTTATAATCAACACTTCCAGAGGTCAGCTTATAGATGAACAGGCTCTGGCTGAAGCTCTGCATGAAAAACGGATATTTGCCGCAGGACTTGATGTTTATGAAAAGGAACCTGAAATATTCAGTTCTCTTTTTCGACTTGACAATGTAGTTCTTCTTCCTCACATAGGTAGCGCCACAGAGGAAACAAGGGCTGAAATGGCTGAACTGGCATTATCGAATTGTATTGATGTCCTTAATGGTAAAATGCCGTCAAACAAGGTTAATTGAAATATTTTGAATCGGCTTGCAAAAAAAAACTAACAATGGTAGAATAAAAAACCGTTGCGTGTGGAACTTTAATGACTGGTGTGTCAATGTGTTTTTTTTAAGGAATGTTAATTTAAAAATATAGAGGTAGAGAGTGAAAATCAGATTGGTTATCTTTTTTCTCTTAACAACATCCTGCTTTGTACTTTCCGGAGTTGACAGAAATTCCGTTAATCCCTTTTTTCTTCTGACCGGTTTTGAAGATGATGAAGATACGGATGATGAAGTAGACACAAATGAGGATACTGAAGAAGATGAAGCTGTAAATACTCCGAAAAACAAGAACATGGAAGATTCGGAAGAGAATCTTGAAGAGGATCTCGAAGAGACACCTAAAGAAGAAGATCCCTTTGCCAAAGATGAACCGGTTAAGGATGAATTTGCGAAAGAAGAGGTCAAAAAGGATGTTTTTGCTGTTGAAGAAGACGATTTCGTTCAGGAAAAAAGAGAAAAAGGTAAAACCCACAAATATAAGGAACCTGATCTGGCAAAGATTTCTTTTCCGACTTATCTGTATGCGGAAAACAGTATTAAATCGAAAAAGCTGTTTGAACTGTATAAAAATGATGAAGTAATAGTTCTTGAAGAGGCTGAGGGTTTCACAAAAGTTGAATTTCTCGGTAAAGAAGGCTGGATACCCACTCAGGACATGAGACTGGAAAAATGGTATACCTACCGTGTTTCGATGGAGCTTCTGGGCGGTGCGGGTTCAGGTGGCGGAGACATAAAGAATTTCAGCGTTCTAGGTAATTATCATTTAAGGCTTAATGTTGCTGTAGTTCAGGATTTTGTAATAGGCGGAGAGGGAAGAGCGGTATCTTTTGTCTCTGATGCTTTTTATGCCGGCGGCGGACTTGTGCTCAGATATTACATTCCAGGTTTGAGATCAAAAAAATCGAGATCAGCTCTTACTGCTTCTGTTGGATATGTCGGCGGCATGGAAAAGCCGGGCAGTAATTATGAATATCAAACCGGAGAAACACAATATAAAGTATTTTCAGGACCTTATGTCGATGTTTCTCTCGATTATTTTTTCAGGATCTGGGAATATATGGATATCGGATTAGGAGGATATTTCTCCTATGTCCATCTTTACGGAAAGACAGAAATGACTGATCTGGAAAAGAGTTTTTATCAGGGCGGTGCGCAATTGAGTTTTAATTTTAACATTTTGAGGTGAAGTAAATGAACAGATTAATTACTTCAGACATACTTTTTATTTTTCTTATTGCAGTTATTCCGGTATTTATGTCTTCCTGCCAGCCGGAAGAAAGCCATCTGAATATAGAGTGCAGCACATTCAATGATTGTGAGCTTGGTGAAAGATGTTATAAGGCGCAGTGCATAAATAATCTTCTTGACCCGAAAAATCCGCTCGATGAAAAAGAGGAGTTTGCCGGTATAGAATATGTGACAAGCAAGATTTTCTATCAGGGACGAGTTAATTTTCCTGAAGGTTTCGTGCTTCCTTTCCAGAATCTTCAGGTTCAATATGGGAAAAATAATAATGTTCAGAATGTTGATAAAATAAACGGCACTTTCTGGGTTCGTACCAATGTTGTCGGTACAACACTTTTTGTGCTCAAGACAAATTATGAAGATGAATCTAAGAATGTTCCGATAATGCTTACAGTTTTTCCGTCAAACGGAGAAAATTATTTTAAGAGAAAGCACATAGAGTTCAGTGTCAGAGAAACTGCTGCGGCTCTTGTGTTTCTTCAGCCGGGTATTGCTACAACAACCAATCCTTTATTTAATGCGGCACTTCTGGAAAAAATCAGAAGTCTGGATGCCACAAAAACACTTATAAGCATACTTACCGATAAAATGACAAGGGTCACTCCGAGCATAATCGTTTCAGGAGATCTTGATGTTCAGAATGCAATTGCAGGTGCGGTAAATGAACTTTTTACGCCGGTTCAGTACAATGGTTCACAGCCTGCTTTTAAAAGTGAGCTTACTGTGTCAGAAGATGACTTTACTACAACTTTTCAGCACTCTGTTTTCAGAGCTCTTCCCAAAGAGCACAGTGCAGAAGAGATCGATCAGGTGTTTGTTAAATATTTTAATGAAAACGGTCCGTCTGCAAAAGCGTATAATACAAAACCAAGATGGGTTTATTTTTATGTTGATTCAATGCCTGTTGAATCTATGATTCCCGGAGAACCTGATGATGACGGAATCGATCATGATGCCAAACCTGCTTTCATTGTTCCTCCTGAATATTATGTGTCTCCGACACTTAAGGCGATAATACAGACATATGTAAATCAGAACGAGGAATATCTTGCAAAAACACTGATAGTTGATGGGCAGACTAACAAAATGGCATCGGAGATAGCCACATACTTTGATGAAGTCCGTGAAACCGAAAAGACTCAGCTGAGATTTGAAGGAGAGGAGGTAGATGAAGGTCTTTTAGTAAGTTATGTTCCTGCACCTAATAGCGGAAATCTGCTTGACAGGGCGATGGATCCCATCTGGGCGACATATTTTACACACATAATGCTTCCTCTTGTCATGATATCGGGAGATATAAACGATAATTTTCTGGAAGTGCTTATGAACTATGACAAAGTTGTCAATAAAGGTCTTGATTACCATCCGGTGAATATAATTGCCAGAGGAATAAGGACTAAAGGGATCGGTCAGCGAGTCAATGACTTTATGAAATCGAGAAAACAGTCTTTTGCAACTCCGCTTTATAAGGATGATCTCTATACAAAAGTCATGGAAGTAATTGTAAGTTCTTTTGCCGCTGAGACAAAAAGCAGTCGCGCCTTCCTTGAGGATATTCAAACAACAACCGGCAGCGAATCCTATGTCAAACAGCTCGAAAAAGTCACAGACCTTATTTTCAAGAAACTTTCGCCGGTCGATCTTATAAAGATCTTTTCAGGCATGGATACACCCATAATTGAACTTACTGACGAAATATTTAATTTTGATGATACCGGAGAGGATGTTTACTATTTCAATGAAACAGTTGTTTCTGATGATGACGGAGAAACAACAGACGAAGAATATAATCCGTATCCTACAACTGAAGATGTCTGTGCAACTGAAAACTGTCTTTGTGCGGCTTCAAGCGGTTTCAATGCTTCAGCTTTTACTGTAAAAGATGTTCCGGGATGTCTTCTTTATGTCGATGCGACAAATAAATCATTTATGATGGGTACCGATTCCGATGATTCATTCAGCATGGAAAGACCGTCTCATTGGATAACTATAGATCATAATTTCCTTATTGATAAATATGAAGTTACTGTCGCTCAGTATAAAAGGTTCCTCAACAGTCAGTCAAATTATTTATGGCTTCCTGAAAATGCGACAAAGACTGATGATGAGCTCGGGTTGGAAAAATGTTACGGAAATGAGAAATATCTTGCAGAGTGGTTTAAAATGGACGGAGGTACCAACACGAGCAAATATGCGAATGGTTCTCAGGATAAAATGCCTGTCACAAGTATCTGCTGGTTTGCTGCAAATGCTTACTGCAAATGGGCAGGGAAAAGGCTTCCTACCGAAGAAGAATGGGAATTCTCCGCCAGAGTTTCAAGTGATTGTACTTGTGCTTCGACTGACACAGCATGCCTTGAGACTGGGAAAAAATGTCCTGAAATGCCTTGGGGAACAAGCTTTTTTGACAGCATAAATATTGCATATCAGGCAAATTACAGAAATTCAGGGGATCCGTTCGAACCGAGCAGAGAAGCAGAAGAGCTTATTGACCCTGTTACCCTTGCATTGGCGTTCCCGGAACCACATGTGTCTCCTGTAGGTTATTACAATGGCAGTAAATATGATGCGTTCAACTCGAAGGATGCCAAGAGCCCTTCAGGAATATATGACATGTCAGGAAATGCCGAAGAATGGGTCGGAACCAGATTTTTCTATTATTCAGATCTTCTTCAGGGCGGAGTTCCTCTTCCTGTCGGCGATCAGCGAGCTGTCAGAGGCGGAAGCTGGAAGACTTCGAAAAGACTTATAAGGACGACATTCAGAAGAGGTGTAAATCCTCAATATAACTCGAATTCCATAGGATTCAGATGTGCGATGGATATAACAGAATAAAATATAAGGTGCAGCTATGAAAAGAATCATGATGGCAGTTGTATTCACGGCGATGTTGATGACATCCTACCTTTTTGCAGAAATAGTGCAGGATGGCGATGAATGGCGTGTCTATGATGAGCAATATTCGGATGAAGTCAAATTCGAGTACCGGGATGTTATTATAGAACATGGTACATGGGGAAAGAATGAATGGCTTCCAAATGATTGTGACGGTATTATACCGTTAAATATAAAAATATACGGGGAATACGGTGCTGAGATGGGTGCTGCAATGACAGGAAAAGCTCATGCAAAATGGCCGGAATCTGTAAAAGTATCTTTCGACGGAACTCCTGACGGTGGAACTGCGGACATGTTCTATGGAATTAATTCGACTGCTCTTTGGAAAAATTGTTATACCGGTGATGAAAATGAGATAAGCGAATGGCTTAACTTTGATCTCAGTTTTGCAGATAATAAGGTTTTTCAGCCGTTTCTTCTTGACGGTAATGTTGATAATCCTGTTTCAATGGAAGATGGTATAGATCATTTCCTGCTTTATGAAGGCACTCTTGCGGACATGGTAGGCGGTTCATGCGGACTTTCGATACCTTTTATCGGAGATGTTTGCAGTCTTATACACTTCAAATTTGAACTTGACGGTAATATGTATGTTGATATTTTCGGAAGCAGAATAGCACTTGATGAGAAACAGCAGAGAAGCATCTATTCCGATAATCAGTATTTAGTTGTCGATCCTCCGTTAGTCGGAACAATGATGGAAATTCCGGTACATTATGAATCAAAAGTCTATTACAAAATGGTTTTTACTTTTACGATCACTATAAGAATCAGAATCCTTGAACTGGAGTTTCCTATTCCAATAGAAATTACACCGTGGGAAGGCGATAGTACCTGGATATATAACAGTCAGACTGTTTATTTCAATTTCCCGGCCATTTTTATAGACAGCAGGGCTCATAGATTTGCCGATACAGTTCCGGGAGATGAAGATTACTGGGAATTTGAAGTTGAAAATATAGGAACAAGGGATCTTGAGGCAAAAGTTGTTTCAAATGATTCTAATTTTATCGTTCTTCCCGACACCGTAAAACTTGTTCCGGGCGGATCAACAACAGTGACTGTATTTTTTAAACCGTATGATGTCGGTGTAAAAAAAGGAGTTATCCAGTTCTATAGCAATGATCCTGTCGAGCCGCTCACAACCGTTTCACTTTTCGGTTACAGCAGTGAGACTGATACCCAGTGGACACAGGTAATTGAAGGTGATGAGCCCAGATGGGAGATTGTAAAGACAGGGACGGGATGTTCCGCTATTACAATTGGAGGGGATGATGAGAAATAACCTTCTGATATTACTGCTTGTGTTTGGATTCCTGACTTGTTTTGTTTCATGCGGTGAGCAAGAGTACGGATATGAAAAATACGGGAAAGATTTTGATAATGACGGTGGCACTTATATTGGTGTTGACGGTGTTACTGTTGTTATTCCTCCAGGTGCTCTTCCAGATGGCATCGAGAATATAACTGTAACGGTTTTTGCTCTTGATACTGCACCCTTCACAAATGTTTCAAAGCCTGTTACAAACATTTATTCAATTTCTCCTGCTGCAATACAATTTAACCCGAATAATGTCGCAAATAAAAATTTATCGGTTAATATTCCATATACTGAAAAAGATTTTCCCAACTTGCTTGATGAGCTTGATTTGAAGCCTTATTTTTCCACGGACAGGGAAAGTTTTGAAGTATTTCCCGAAGATTCATATCAGCTTGATGTTGAAAATAACATTA
Source organism: bacterium (assembly GCA_035354435.1). Lineage (GTDB taxonomy): Bacteria > UBP6 > UBA1177 > UBA1177 > UBA1177 > JAKLDO01. The sequence continues at coordinate 183 of DAOQAY010000084.1, read as the reverse complement.
TAAAAATCAGCACAAAATATCTTGGCAACTTCCATTTGGGGTTTCCGAAAGAACTTGTGAAAGAGGATAATTCCGATGTTACCGGTGTTGCTGAGATGGTTCTGATTCCTGAAGGTAATTTTGAGTTCGGTGCACCGCAGGGAACCAAGACTGAACTTGATGAAACTGAAGAAGGGCTTAAGG
>DAOQAY010000083.1:5312-12507 GCA_035354435.1 bacterium | reverse complement strand
AAAAACACATGCGTTGTCATGCCGGGGAAATCACTTGCCGGTAAAGATTTTTTTCTATTCACCAGACTGTCAAGCTCATTAATATTCGGAAGTCGCCAGTCAGTGTAACCAGCGTAATCAAGTGCCTCGCAATGGTTCAGCGCATCCTTCCATGTTTTGCCGGAAGTTTCCTTTGTCCAGCTCAGTCCGGTTAACATATCTGTTACGATGGTATCATCGTCAATTACAATTTCTGAAAAAACACTTTGAGGAAGGGGATCGCCTCTTACACACATTGTTGCGGCATCATAGCTGTAATATTCGGAAATGACCGCCCCACTGACAAAAGACACTCTCCATGAATAATTCTTAGTCTTTGAGATGTTTGGTTCAGATGTCCAGAAATAATCCGCAGGAACATCCGGAAAAAAGAATTCATCGATAAAAACGACTGGCTTTCCGTAATTAACAACCGTCCTGAGTTCCTCTACTGCAGGAAGTCTCCAGTCATCATATCCGCCATAGATCAGAGATTCACAGTAATCAATTGCATCATCCCATTCATATTTGGCTGCAGGAATCTTTCTCTGCCATTGGAGATCTGTATTTAAATCTATAACAATTTCTTCCGGATCCGTTCCCGTGATAGTATAACTTTTATCAACACAGTGACCTGTTATTGCATACTGTGCATACTGTGCATCCTGTCCATCAAAATCCTCTCCTTCTGACGGGCATGTTATTCTGCCTTGATTACTGTAACAATTTGTTTCTCCGGTGCAAAGAATAAAAGGACTGAAACAACTACCTGAATCCCTCCAGTTTTCTCCTCCGTCACAAATCTGTTTCTGAATCATTGTGCTGTCTGTCGAACATACAATTGTCTGAACTGCACCATTCTCACAATAGCAGTTCCCGTCATTTTTCCAAAACCCGTTCTCATCACAAATCTGTTTCTGAAATTTAGTACTATCCATTGAGCATGACACTATTTGCATAGCACTGTCTTCACATTCATAACAGGCTCCATCATTCTGCCAGAACCCGTTTTTATCACAAACCTGTTTCTGAAATTCAGCACTGTCTGTTAAGCATACAGCTATCTGTGCAGTTCCGTTTTCACATTCATAGCAGTCTCCGTCATCCTGCCAGTGGCCATAATTGTCACACAACTGTTTCTGAAATTTCATACTTTCAGTCAGGCATGAAACGACCTGTCGCGAACTATTCATGCAAAGACATTCTCCTGATGTTACTTCACAGTAAGTTCCAGACTGGCACTCAATAGGGTTGAGATGTATTGAGCAGTTTCCGGCTCCGTCACAGTATTCACTGCCATTACACTTGTTTTTGTCATCTGTACATTCAGTACCGGCTGCAACAAAATAATTTCCCGGACAATTGTTATCAATTCCATTGCATTTCTCTTCATAATCACAGACTCCTGCCGATTCACGACAGACGGTTCCAGCCAGTTTGATGCTCCATGAATATCTATTTTTAAGAACATTGCATTTCTGACAGATATGTCCGTTGTCAGTTGTGCCGTCATTTATGCATTTCCCGCTGATCAGGCACTGGGTTTCCTCGCACTTAATCAAAACCGTATCTTCATCAGGAATAACTCTGTCGGCATCGATTTCCGACTCCACATCCTCATCAGACATGAAAATGCCGAAATCGTTTTCAGGACTGCTGTCTGCATCATCGGATTTATCTGTATCTCTGTCAGGAACAACAGTATCTGTGTCATTTGAATAGGCACAGACAAAATTAAAACATCTTAGTTCTTCCTCGCAATCAGATGTCCTTTTACAGCTTTCTCCAAGTTTGTTATTTCCCTGATCATATTTATTACAACCTGCAATGAGAAGAATAGCAAACGCAATAACAGCATTAGTAACTATCAGCTTATAATTTATCAGACCGATCATCTCAGCTCTCCCCGGTTGCTATTCAGCACATCGGAACCCGAACCCGAAACTTCTTTCTTCAGGAGAGTGCCAGTGCCGTGAAAAAACAAAAAAAGCATGTACGGTGGAATAATTCCATGATCCGCCCCTGATAACATGGTGGCTTCCTGTTTCAGGACCTTCCGGATCATCTTTAGGAGAAATAGAATAATAATCACCGTCATACCAGTCACTTACCCACTCTTCCACATTGCCGGACATATTATATAATTCATAAAGACTCACACCGGACGGCTTGCTTTCCACTTCCATTGTGCCGGCAGTTCCGCAATTTGCGTCACCAATTACTGCATAATCACAAGTGACTTCATTGTTTCCCCACGGATATATCCTGCCATCCGTGCCACGAGCCGCTTTTTCCCATTCAGCTTCAGTAGGCAGTCTCCGTCCTATCCATTCGCAATATGCCTTTGCTCCATACCAGCTTATGCAGTTTGCTGGATGAAAATTCTTGTCTTTGTTCCCGATGTTGCAGTAAGGATTATCATCAGAATAGTTATCATAATGCGGCTTTTCCTCATTTTTATTATTACATGCACCGTTTTGCATACATATCTGATAATCAAAAACAGTAACTTCATATTTATCCATTCTGTATGCCCTCAGATCAACCTTATGATACGGGTATTCATCTTCATTACATATATTGAATATCAAATTGTTGCATCCCATACTGAACGGACCGCCCGGAATTTCGACCATGTCCGGTGTATCAGGCATTGTGTAACAGGCTCCGGCATTCTGCCAGATTCCGATTTCACTACAGATTTGTTTTTGAAGTTGCAGACTGTCTTGTGTGCATGCCAGAGTTCTGACCTCTCCTGGACTGCACTCAAAATCGTAATCATCTTTTTCAGTATCTATGTCGTCAGTATCCCGGCCAAAATCATTATCAGGACAGGATGTATCGGTGTCACTGTTTTCTGAATCGCTTTCCGGAACATCTTCTTCCTGCTCGTCAGTATCCTCATCAGAAAGATCTTCATTTTCGGCATCTTCATCTGACAGACTGGTTTCAGAATCATTTGAATCCACACAGGTAAAATTAATACATTTCAAGTTGTCTTTGCAATCTGATGTATTCAGACAGTTTTCCCCTTCCCCGCTTTCAATAAAATTATCACCTTTACAACCTGCAACAAATAGAACAGCAAGAACTATGAAAAAAATCTTTTTCACGAACTCCCCCATGAATCGAACATTCTTTATATTATCTGACACAAATAACATCATATGAGCCGCTATCCTTGAATCTGCCGTCAATTCTGCCGTACATTAATTCAACACCCCATGCATAAGCAGTATCTGATAAATATGAAGTTGACGATATCAAATCTTTAATTGACAGACCGGGAAAATCGGTTGCACGCAAAGACTTCCCCCTGTCTACCAAACCGGCTAGTTCATTGATATCCGGAAGCCTCCAGTCAGTGTAACCGGCATATTCAAGATTTTCACATGAGCTCAAAGCCTCTTGCCATGTTTTGTTTGAAAAAACTCCTTTTGTCCACTGCAAGCCTGTAACAGAATCTGTAACCACTGTAACATCATTAACGGTTTCTTCAGAAAAAATATGTTTCGGAAGCTGCGCATTTCTGATGCACATGACAGTTCCTCTAGTTTCATAATATTCTCTATCGAAACTTCCGTATACAGCCGCCATTATTGCTCTTGAAAAACCTTCCCCATCATCTGCATATGACCAGAAAAAATATGTATGCGAAGCTGGAAAGTACATCTCATCATAAGCAGGGCCTGTTTTTCCGTAGTTAATTACTGTCATCATTTCATCATCTTTAGGAAGGCGCCAGTCTTCATATCCGCCATAGACAAGAGATTCACAATAATCGAGTGCATCACCGAATTCGCACAATGTATCTTTTTCACACTCTTCATAAATTTCAGGCAGAGTCCCCTGCCATTGAAAACCTGTATTCAGGTCAACAATTATCTTTTCAGGGATCAGACCGGAATATGTAATTGAAAATCTCTTGGGAATACAGTAACCCAGATTCATGTATTGAGAGTCCTGACCGTAAAAATCTTCTCCTGATGACGGACAAAGTATTTCTTCTTCATTACCGTAACAATGTGTCTGTCCCGTGCAGAAAACAGGATAAAGTGGATTAAAACAGCTCCCGTCATCCTGCCAATTCCCACTTTCATTGCAAATCTGTCTCTGAAACTTTGTGCTGTCTGCCGGACATGTAACCGCCTGTACCGCACCTTTTTCACAGTAACAGACTCCTTCATCCTGCCAGTTCCTTTTTTCATCACAAATCTGCTTTTGAAACTTGCTGATATCTGTCAGGCAGGCTATTTTTTGTGTCGAACCGCTTTCACAAAGACACCGTCCTGTCTCCTCTTCGCAGTATTCCGATTCTTTACATTTAACAGGATTAATATGCAATAGACATTTCCCTTTTCCATCGCAGTATTCATCACCGTTACAGGAATTTCCATCATCTGTGCATGGTACATCGGTTCCGGCAATATAATCTTCAGGACAGCTGCTGTCTATACCGTCACATATTTCAGCAACATCACAATCATATTTAGATTCCCGGCAGAGTATACCGGCAGGTTTTATAACCCATGAATATTTATTTTCCGTAACATCACATTTCTGACACAAGTGTGTGCTGTCTGTTGTTCCGTCCTTGACACATTTACTGTCAACATAGCAGAAAGTTTCACCGCATGGATCAAAGACTGTATTTTCATCTTCATCTGAAGCAGTTACCGGATTATCGTTATCATAATCCTCATCAAACTGAATGGAATTTGAGTCATTGTCAGCTTCACTCAAGTCAGTACAGATAAAGTTGATGCACTTAAGTCCGTCACTGCAATCAGCCGTCCTGTTGCAGCTCTCACCGGAACCGCTTTTCACAATACTGCCGTTACTGCAGCAGACTGCGAATAAAACAGCAGAAGCTGTCATAAAAATCTTCCTCACTGTTTCCTCACATTATCAATGTAAACAGAATAAACGGGATCACTCCTCAGCGATCTGACACACAAAACATTCTGATCGTTCATCAATTTATATAGGATTTTTACTAAACCGTAGTTTATATCAATACAAAACGCATATACAGGATTCGAGGAACTTGATGTTGAAGACCAGAATGTTTCAACAGAAATGCCGGAAATATCACTCGCCGGATTGTACTTTTTTCTATTGACCACACTTTTCAGTTCATTGATGTCTGGAAGTCTCCAGTCAGCATATCCCGCATAATCCAGTGTTTCACAATAATCCAGTGCTTCCATCCACATCATTTTCTTTTCAGGATTTTCCGCCCATTGAAGCCCTGTTATAGAATCAGTAGTAACCCTGCCGCCGTTCAATGTCTCTTCGGTAAAATTGTGCTGTAAAAGATTATCTCCCCTGACACACATTACACTTCCGGCGGTTGTTTCAATATATTCACCATCACTGCCATTAACAGCGCTGAAATACCATGCATTATCCAGATTATCTGCAGTAGATGTAGATGAGACAAAATATTTCGATGATGTAGCAGGAAAATAGTTCTCATTAAAAGCCGGATCGTATTTCCCATAATCGATAACCGTATCAAGCTCTTCCATTGACGGAAGCCTCCAGTTATCAAATCCGCCATAATTTAAAGACTCGCAGTAATCGACAGCTTCCGGCCATGTGCATTCTTTACCTGCAGCACATCCGATATAGGTCTCGGGGAGAATGCCCTGCCACTGAAGACTTGTATTGCCGTCCGATATGATCTTTTCAGAATCTGTTCCTGAAACTGAAAAATTCTTGGGGATACAAAAACCTGAGGAAGCGTATTGATAATCCTGACCATAAAAATCATTTTCCTCAAATGGACACAGAATCTCTATTTCATTGCCGTAACATTTTATCTGACCGGAACAGAGAACAGAAGAAAAAGATTCAAAACAGCTCCCTTCATTTTCCCACTCTCCTTGTCCATTGCAGGTCTGATTCTGAAATTTTGTTACTTCTGTAGAACACGGAATCACTTTTGTCATGCCTTTTTCACAGAAACACTCCCCCTTATCCTGCCAGTTTCCGTTTTCACCACAGACCTGTCTCTGATATTTCATGCTTTCCGTGGAACAGTTCACTTTCTGTTCAGTACCGCTCTGACAGAAACATGCTCCGGTATTATTCCAGAACCCGTTGATGTCACAGATCTGTTTTTGCAGTTTGGAACTATCTTCAGCACAGTTTATAAACCTTTCGTCTTCCACATTACAAGTATCTACGGCACAACGGAAACCGACAGTGTCGAAAAAGCTGACCGGGGTCGATCTTGTGCGCACAGAAGCACGCAGACACTTACTTGAATCATCCCATGATCCTCCCCGTACGATGCGGGAACTCCCGCTTTCAGGACCTTCCGGATTTTTTTCGGGAGAAATTAAATAATAATCTTCCTGATACCAGTCATTTACCCATTCCCACACATTTCCAGCCATATCATAAGCAGAATACGGACTCTTACCAAATCTGGAACCGACTTGCAGGGGTCTTCCTTCTCCACAGCCAGGACCGCCTTCCTGATAAGGTCCGACCTGATAGAATGGTTCGAACATAATAGCATGGTGACAGTCAGCTTCTTCATTTCCCCATGGATATATTCTGCTATCAGTACCTCTTGCAGCTTTTTCCCATTCGGCTTCGGTAGGCAGTCTCATACCTATCCATTCGCAATATGCCTTTGCTCCATACCAGCTTACACAGTTAACAGGCTCGGATTCACTTTTATTATAAATCAAGTTACAATCCGGCACCGTGTTTTCATAATAGGAATGTTCCTTGTTTTTATTACTGCATGCACCGTTGTCTATGCACTTCTGATAATCAGAAACCGTCACTTCATATTTATCAATTTTATATTCCGGAAGAATAATCTTGTGATACGGGTATTCATTATCATTACAGGCTGAGTCATACGATTCATTACATCCCATCCAGAAACTTCCAGACGGAACTGTCACCATTTCCCAATAGACTGCAGAACATTCGCCATAATTCTCCCATATGCCGAACTCATTGCAAACCTGCATCTGAGATTTTAAGCTGTCTGCGGAACAGGAAACCGTTCTGCTCTCTCCCTCGACACATTGAAGCTCGTCACTATCTTCGTCTGTATAATTATCAGTATCAGCATAAAAATCCATATCAGGATAGAAATCTGAATCAGTGTCTGAATCAGTGTCTGAATCTGAATCGGCTGTTACAGAATCAT
>DAOQAY010000083.1:0-5212 GCA_035354435.1 bacterium | reverse complement strand
TCTGAATCAGTGTCTGAATCAGTGTCTGAATCTGAATCGGCTGTTACAGAATCATTATCAGATATACCGTTGATATCTTCTGAGTTAATACATTCAAAATCAAGACATACAAATCCACTCATGCAGTCAGATGTCCTTGTACAATTTTCTCCCGGACCGCTTTTTCTGGGATTTTCGCTTATACAACCTGCCAGACATAAAACAGTCAAAACCGTGATATAAATGTTTTTCATCAAATTTATTTTACTGACAAACCATATTTTCTATAAGGACACATCTTTATTGAATCAGCTTCAGGCTCCCACAGATGCATTGCTCCGCCCTTGCACATTCTCCACTCAGGACAGTCTGCACAAAGTCCTTTTTTCATCCATTTACGGTTCCTGAAAACACCATATTTATTTTCCCAGACATCAATGAATGACTCTTCAAAAACATTGCCCTGCTTGAATTTCCTGTCATTGTTCGGACATGCAAGAATATCGCCGTTCACCATAATTCCGCTGACACTTATTCCGGCACGGCAGAAAAAATCGTGGTTCCTGACCCTGTGCTCAAAATTCCCAAGATATCCGCTTTCGCTGTAATTTGCTTCGATCTTCCCGAGCTTTTTGTATTCCAGTATCTTTTTCATCAGATGTTTGAATTGTGATTCGTCAAGGAACAGATCATCGTGGTTCACAGCTCTGCCGATAGGTGAAATTGTAAAGAACCGCCATCTTTTTACGCCGAGTTCTATCAATAATTCTCTAACCTTATCAAGTTCATTAATATTCTTTTTATTTACACAGGTTATAACATCCATTGCTTTCCAGAAAGGGTCTTCTACAAGCATTTCTATTGTTTTTTTCGCCCTTTTGAAGCTTTCAGGGTGACCTCGAAGCCAGTTGTGGCTTTCTTCAAGTCCGTCCAGACTCACTGTGACAGAGTGCATTCTCGCTTTTTTTGCATCAGCGATCGTGTGTTTTGTCCAGTTGAAACCGTTTGTAACCATTCCCCATGGAAATTCAAGATCATAAATCGCCCTTCCGAGCTTCCACACATCAGGATATACCGTCGGTTCTCCGCCTGAAAGAACTATCATCACCTTTTTTGAATTCTGATGCGCTTTTATCTCTTTGAGCACTTCAATCACCTTTTCCGCAGGCAGATCCGGCACCACATCATTTTTAACACAATCGCTTCCGCAGTGAATACACTCAAGATTACAGCGGTGGGTCAACTCAAAGAACATATAATTCAATTCATGGAGCTTTCTTTCATAATCCTGTTTTAAAGGCAGAAATATCTTCTTTCTCAGATTTTTCAATTCCATAGAAGCCTCATTTTAAGGTGTTATTTGTGAAATTTTGTTGAGATAGGACCGTAATCCGTGGTCATTTCATCAGGATTTTCAACAAGATCATTATCTGCTGTTGCATCATAATCAGTGTAAACAGGACCATATTCCATTGCAGGATCATCGGTCATTTCCATATCATTGTCCGGAGTTGCATCATAATCGGTCTGAGTGACACCGTATTCAGGCTGAGCAACATCATCAGAAACTTCCGTGTCGCTATCCGCTGCATCGTAATCTGTCTGAATCGGACCGTACATTGCAGGCGTATCAGCATCGCTCACAACATCGATATCCGCTGTCTGATCGTCATTGATCACGGTGTCTTCGTCCTGAACGGGATCATTGTCATAATTTGAAGGACCAACACCATAGTCCGTTTCTCCACAAGATGTTGTGCCGACAATCATCGATAAAACTGCGATCATTAATGTGTAGAACTTTTTCATTTGAGCGACCTCTCAAAAAACTTATTGTTTTTACTGGTGTATTCTATCACTTCTGTTTCCCGTGTAAAGAAATATTCTTATAGATCTTTTCATACTCTTTTGCGGATTTTGTCCAGCTGAAATCCTGTAACATTGCAGTCTTTCTCATTTTTTTGAGATGTTCCGGTCTGTCGAAATATGTACTGACCGCCCAGCCTACCGTATCAAATATTGAATCGACGGACAGATAGTCGAACTTGAATCCTGTCCCATCGCCAGTTTTTTCGTTGTATTGAACAACTGTATCGGCAAGACCTCCTGTATTTCTTACAATGGGAAGTGTACCATATCTAAGTGAATAGATCTGATTAAGTCCGCACGGCTCATACCTTGAAGGCATGATGAAAAAATCGCTTCCGGCCTCAATGAGATGGGCGATATCGTTGTTATACCCTATATAAGATCCCGCCTTGCCCGGCATTATCGAAGGAAGCCATCCGAAATATGACTCAAGGTTTGTGTCCCCTGCTCCGAGAATTGCAACTTGAACTGCCATCCCGTTCAGTATCCTTTCAACTGCTCCGGCAAACACATCCAGCCCTTTCTGGTCTGCAAAGCGGCTTACAATTCCAAGAACCGGAACATCTTTTGAATTATCAAGCCTGAACTTCTGCTTGAGCATTCCTCTGCAGACAGCTTTACCTTCCATTTTATCATAAGAGAACTTTACCGGAATCAGTTTGTCGTTTGCCGGGTTCCATGCCGAATAGTCAACACCGTTCAAGATACCGATATATTTATCTTTTTTGTTGTTGAGATAAGGTGCCAGCCCGTAACTTTGTCCACCTGTCGTTGTTTCTTTTGCATAGGTCGGGCTTACCGTTGTCACCATATCGGCGAAATGAATTCCGCCTTTGAGAAAATTGATCCTGCCATGATCTTCAAATATGTCAGGCAGAAAATCCCACTCACCGAATCCGCAGTATTTATAGGCATCTGCATGATAAACGCCCTGATATCCGATATTGTGGATCGTGAGAACCGCAGCAGCTTTGTCGATCCCGCTATTCCCCCATTCCCATCTTTTTATATAGGCAGCTACAGGAGCAGTCTGCCAGTCATGGGCATGAACAACATCAGGTCTGAAATCCATGTCTTTCAAAAGCTGTAATGCGGCTCTGCTGAAAAAAGCGAACCTTGCTGCATTATCGGCATAATCTCTGTTCAAATTGTCGCAATATAGACCGTCTCTAGCAAAATAGTGATCATATTCTATAAAAAATACAGGCACTTTGTCTTGGGTGACTGTTTTTCTGACAGCGCACCACTCCTGAATTCCAGCACCCATCCAGACTCCCATCGAATCAAAAAACGGCTCTATCTTAAAATTCTTCCTGCGGATCGAATTGTAAAGAGGCAGGATTATAATAACCTCATGACCGAGCTCTTTCAACGCCTTGGGAAGAGAACTCACGACATCTGCAAGCCCGCCGGTCTTCACAAAAGGATCACACTCAGAAGCAATAAAAGCGATCTTCATTTCTGACTCCGTTAATCAAATAATTTCGGTGTATTCTAACAGTTCTTTAAATGTAAACAAGTTTAAGGCAGTGTTAAAATCCGACCTTTAAATAGACAAAGACACAGATAACATCGAGACTGTCAAAAAACATTAAATGTGTGTTTAAACCTATGCCATAATACCTGTTTTCGTGCTTGAGATGGTGTATTAATATAATATGCGGAGTCACATCAAACAGAAAATAAACAGGGCTGAAACCTAACCTTACGCCGATCTGAAGTTCGTCCCTTTCACTTACCGGAATAATCGCTGCGCCGATAAATCCGCCGCCGCAACTTCCAAAAACAGGGCAGAAAGTGCTGAATCTCAAAGGAGCGATATATCCGTATTTCCATTTAACGGTGTATTCCTCGATGTCACCCAATCCGAAAATGAAAAAACCCATTGCAGGAATTTCACGGTCATATTGAGGATTGAAGGGATAATCTCTCCCGAGCTGGAAAGAAAACCGGTCGATATACGGATATTTGCTTAACTTCCCGATTCCTTTTCTTTCACCTGCAAACATTGTCTGTATTAAGCACAGCGCAAAAATAAATGTCAGAAACTTTCTAAAACTCATGATATTCTTCATAACTATTTGGATTTCTTTTTAAAACTGCTCGATTGTATCACAAGTTTCAGAAAAATGCTTAAAAACCGAATTTTAAAAAATATAGACTCTGCTCAGACTTGAAGAATTTCAGATTTGTAGGACTCTCTCATTGAGAAAAAATCTTCTAAATGATCAATGAAACTTAATCCTTTATCGGAACAACTATTCAACTTGACAAGCATTGTCTTCCTTGCTTCAATCAATTCTCTGCATCTATTCAGATTGAGAATTTCACAAGTGTATTCGACTCTCTCCTTCAAATTATCATTTTTACTGACAATTTCGCCTGTTGCAAAATTATAAGTCATAAATTCGGCAGGATCATTTTCGATAGGATTTATGAATCTTTCATCATATTCGTTACCTTTAAAACTGCCACAACTTTTCTTTGAGCTGCATGAAACAGCCATATTTTCATATTTATCAAACAACTGCGGAAATTTATTTGAAGCCTTCGGTTTTATATGTTCTATCTGAGAATTCTCAGAATTGATTTTTCTTTCACAATACACACAAAGCTGAGATCCATTTACAGTTTGTTCATTTTCAAGAATTTGCTTTCTTATTACCGAACTTATTTCATTAAAATCACCCCAGCTTTGAGGTTTATGCTTTTTTTTAAATTTTTTCATATCTTCAGGTTCAGAAACTTTATTAATATTAAGCATTTCAAACACCTTTTGACTTAGCTTTTCTTTTTGCGATTTCCATTTTGATCAGAACCACATCTCTATCTATTTCACCAACAATATCGGTAAGTATTTTAAGTTTTTTGTTGAATTTATCAGATTCAAACTCATTTTTTTCGATCATCTTTCTTACTTCATCAAAAAGCTTCTCTACTTCAGGATCTCTGTCTGTTTCCAGACCCATAAAATCAAGAACAATATTCATCGGTTTTCCGTGAATTGAAGAAAGTGTTTTATAATTGTAAATTTTAGGAATTCCATCTTCTTTGTTGAGAAGAAAAACTGATTCAGGTTTTGCTGATGAAACAATGTGCGGAGAATGGGTTGCAATTATTATCTGATTGTTTTCTCCAATTGTTTCATAGACTTTCAAGATTTTCTGCTGCCATTTAGGATGAAGTGAAATTTCAGGTTCATCAATCAGAATTATTGAATTGTTGGCATTTATCATTTTCAGTGTCAAAGCTCTTACAAAAAGCTGTTTTTCACCTGATGAAAGACCGTTTATATCAAATTCTTTGCCGGAACTGTTTCTAAATAGCGGCATTTTCTCGCCTTCTTTTTTCAGACCGAACATCT
>DAOQAY010000082.1:0-12548 GCA_035354435.1 bacterium | reverse complement strand
TCCGGAGGTTAAAATGGTTAGAAAATTCAGATGTGAGTTGTGCGGCGGTGGAGAATTCGCTGTTCTCCGAAAGGAAATATACGAACAGAACGGGGGAAGTTATCATAATTCCATATCTTTCAAAGGAAACAGAAGAGTTTTTAAATGTACGGAGTGTGGAAAGATGTGGTGGTCTGACCCGATAAGTGAATTTATGAATCTGCTTTCACCTGAAGTTATTCGCAACAATGTCAAAATTTCTACATCTGCATTAAAAACAGGTTAACAAGTATAAAAAAAGGCGCCCTATGTGAAGGCGCCTCATATCTGGGGTGGGAGGGGAATGTGGATAAATCCACAAGCCAATGTTACTTCAAAAAACCAGACCGTCAAGCAAAAACAATAAAAAATTAACATGCTGTAATTATTAAAAAATCTTTTTTCTGCAATTAATTTATAAAAATAATTTGACTCTGGGTAACCTCAAAGTATATTACTCTTCGCTGGTGTTCATTACATTTGAATTCTCAGTATTAGGTTCCTCGTTAGCTCAGTCGGTAGAGCGGGTGGCTGTTAACCACTAGGTCGGCAGTTCAAGTCTGTCACGAGGAGCCATTTTTTTTATCTTTTTTATCCCGAAAGCACTTATAAATTATCGTTGCATTGATAGGATTTTACTGAGTTTTTACTTTTCTTCCGGCTAAAGTATAGAGAATTGGTATAAGGAAAAGAGTGAATATTGTTGATATTGACAATCCGCCTACTACAGCTCTTGCAAGAGGCACATTCGTTTCGCTGCCTTCACCGATACCGATTGCCATCGGAAGCATCCCGAGAAGAGTAGTCATTGTTGTCATAAGTATCGGTCTGAGTCTTGTTCTTCCTGCTTCAATGATAGATTCAACAGACGAAATCCCGCTTTCCTGAAGTTTATTTGCAAGATCCACCAGCAGAATACCGTTGGAAAGGACAACGCCTATCATCATGATTATTCCCATATATGCATTTATTGAAAGAGGCGTTCCGGTTAAGTAGAGTATAACTGCGACACCGGATATTCCCATCGGAACTGAGAACATGACTATAAACGGTTCTTTAAGTGAATTGAACTGAGATGCCATTGCCATATAAACAAGCATAAGTGCAAGCAGCACTGCAAGAAAAAGGCTGTTAAATGATTCTTTCTGCTTTTCTATCTGTCCGCCCATGTGAACCGAAAAACCAGTGGGCATCTCAAGTTTGCTTATTTCTGCTTCAATATCTTTTGCTATATCGCTGAGAGCTCTATTGTCAGTATTGGCTGTAACATGTACGATTCGCTGCTGGTTTTTACGGTCTATCTGAACTGGTCCTGCACCTTGTTTAACCGAGGCTACACTTTTCAGGTCAATAGTTTCACCGGTTTTTGTCGTGAGCGGAAGATCGTTCAGATCGTTCAGATCGCTGCGGTCTTCATTCCGGAATTTAACACTTATGCTGTACTGTTTGCCTGTTACGGGATCGCTGAAAAGGGTTGGAAGGTTGACATTTCCTGACATAGAGGTCAGCACGGTCTGTGCAACATCTTTTGTCGAAAGTCCTAATTTTGATGCTTTTTCACGGTCAACAGATATATCAAGTTCCGGGTAATTATTTTCTCGACTTGATTTAACATCGGCAGTTCCCTTGACATTCCTGACAATTTCGGAAACAGTATTCGCAAGCTGTCCTCCGGTCTCAAGATCAAAGCCTGATATTTCAATATCTACCGGTGAATCGGAACCGAAATTCATGACTCTCGACATCATTCCGCCGGAAGAGAAGAAAAGCTGAATCCCAGGCAGTTTCCCGTCCAGTTTTTTTCTTACCATTTCAAGCGCCTGAATATCAGAGAAAGATCTTTTATCCGGGGGAACAAGACTCACATCCACATTTGCAGAGTGCGGTCCGGTGTTTCCTGAAAATATTGTACCCATGCCGGATGTTTTTATGCCTGCATCGGTTTTGAGTGCAAGAATGTTACTTTCGCCGATAGTTTCATAAACAGCGTTTTCAACAATTTTAGCCACTCTGGCTGTTTCTTCCACACGGGTTCCGATCGGCATTTTGATATTCGCCGAAAACCTGCTTTCATCGGTTTTAGGAAAAAAATCAGATCCGACAAGAGAAAAAAGCTGTATAGAAAGAAAGAACAGAACAGCCATGAATGTCACAATTATCAGCCTGTGTTTCAATGCAGACCGTAATGACGAAGCATACCATAAATCAATTCTGGAAAACATTGCCGCCCATGCTGCGAGTATTCTTTCACCTCTTTTCGGGGATTTTATCGAAAGCTCTTTTTCTTTAGGCAGAAATCTGGAGCAAAGTACAGGAACAATTGTCATGGATACAAAGTATGATGCGGCAAGAGCAAATATAATTGTCAGGACCATCGGAATAAAAAGCTGTTTAGCTATACCGGCAAGAAATACAGCGGGAAAGAAAACGCATATTGTAGAAACTGTCGCGGCAAGAACCGGCGTTGCAACTTCGTTTGCTCCGATAAGGGCGGCCTCTTTTGCAGTTGCATAGTTTTTCCTGTTGCGGAATATGTTCTCAAGTACGACAATCGAGTCGTCGACCAGCCTTCCAATGCCTAAGGCAAGACCTCCGAGCGTAAAAACATTAAGAGTCTGTTCACCAAGAAAATAAAGGAGAACAAAAGTCATCATTATTGAAAGAGGAATAGCGGTTGATATTATCATTGTGGAGCGGAATGTTCTAAGAAAGAAATATATGATACAAATTGAAAGCAGCGCTCCCATCAATGCTTCATTCAGAAGACTGTTTATTGAGTTTCTTATATATGTCGACTGGTCAAATGCCGGAGTTATTTTAATGCCTTTCGGCACGCCGTAAAGTTTGGGAACCGCTTTCAATACATTGTCAACAACCTCGACAGTATTCGCTCCGGGCTGTTTTCTTATCATAATGTTCAATCCGGCTTTTCCGTCAATACTCACAATATTGGAAATTTCTTCTCCGCCGTCTTCTATCATTGCAACATCTTTTAGAAAAACCGACGGTTCGTTTTTCTGAGGTGACCGTATTGCAATATCACCCAGTCTTGAAACATCCGTTATCTGGGTTTCGGTGTAAAGATTGTAATCAATGACTCCAACTTTAAGATCACCGGAAGGCATAAGAAAATTAGCACCTTGAATTGCACTTACAAGCTCATTTACAGATATATTTCTGCTTGCAATACTGTCTCTGGAGGCTAACACATTTATCTGCCTTGCAATACCGCCTGAAATTGAAGCAGTTGAAACACCTGACACATGCTCAAGCTGCGGTCCGATCGTATTAAAAGCAAGATCATAAAGTTCTCTGTTGTCAAATCCTGCACCTGTAACAGTAAAACCCAGTACCGGCATGTTCGAAATATCAAATTTTATGACAAAAGGCTGTGCGGCTCCAGACGGAAGAGAACTCATTATCTGCTGAATTTTCTGGATACAGTCATTGGCTCCTGTGTCCACATTTGCATCCCAGTTAAAATATGCTCTGACTACTGAAAGTCCCTGTCTTGATGAACTTTCTATATAACTTACATTCGGAACGGATGATATTGCTTTTTCAATAGGATAAGTGACAGATGACTCAATATCTTTAGGCCCTGCACCGGTATAAACAACACCCACAATGACTACCGGCATTGATATTTTCGGGAAAAGATCAACCGGAATACGGGTGAATGAAAGAATGCCAAGAACAATAAAGGCGATAGCTATCATAAAAATGGCGACAGGGTTTTTTAACGCGATTTTTGTAAGCATTACTGCTGCTCCAGCTCGATATAAGGAACGGGACTGACTTCGATACCGTTTCTCACAATGTCACGACCGATTACAATAACTTCTGTTCCTTCTGAAATGCCTGAAGTTATTTCAGCTTTTCCGTCAGGCAGAATTCTGCCGAGTTGAATTTTCACCTCTTTGACCTTGGAATTTTCGACGGTATAGACCGAAATGCTGTCTCCTTTTCTGATTATCGCTCTCGGATCAAGGATGATCACAGGTTTTTTATCTTCGTCAATTATTGTTATTCTGCCGAACATGCCGGGTTTGAGCAGCTTTTTCGAGTTGTCGAACTCCATCTCAATATCAAGTGTTCTTGTTGAGAGATTCAAAGTTGTTGAAAATTTCTTTACCTTGCCTTCAAAAGGTTCTTCCTGCATTCCGTCAATGACAAGTGCCACCTTTCTGCCTGAAATAAAAAAGCGGATATCATTCTGGGATACAGCGGCGTGAGCTTTTATTTTTTCGATAGAACCGATCGTATAAACAGGTCCGCTCTGAGGAGAAACGAAAGTTCCCTGCTCGATATCTCTGCTTATGATATAACCGCTGTAAGGTGCTGTTATTTCTGAATATGTAGCTTTTCTATCAGTTATTTTAAGATTGGTCTGTGCGGCTTTGAGCTGTGCCTGAGCATTAATATATGCGGTTTTTGTCAGGTCGGCTTCAGCTTGTGAAATAAAGCCTTTTTCAATAAGGTTTTCCGACCGTTCCATGTTTTTTTTTGCATTTTCATAATTTGATTGAGCCGCTTCAAGTGCCGCCTCTGTTCCAGTCTTCTGATCCAAGAGTTCATCCGGTTCAACAACCGCAAGCTTCGACCCCGAGTTTACAAAATCTCCATTATCTGCAATAATATTAGTTATATAGCCTGTAGCTTTGGAAACAATGGCTGTCTGTTTCCAAGGTTCGAGCGTAACAAGAAAAGAGCGGGAAAAAACGGTTGTCTGTGGTTTAACTTTAACAGTCTGAACCTGAGGGATACGCTTTTTTGCGATCACCGGATTTTCTGATCCTTCTTTTGCGCCGCATGCAGTCAGAAAGAAAAAAAATGCCATTAAAACGGGTATCATTTTCATATAATTCCTCATTTGCTGTATTTCTCAGGTATTTTCCCGAGAGCTTTCTGCCATCTTACATAGGCAAGAGCTCTCTCAAATTCAGCTTTAACAAGATTCGCTTCACTGTTTGCCAGAGCTGTAGAAGCATCAAGAAGTTCAATTACAGTGCCGCTGCCTGATTCATATCTGCTTTCTGCTGCGTTATTGGCTTCTTTTGAAGATTTCACGGCGGCTTCGTAAGCAGCAATACGGGCATCTGCGGCTTCGATATTTTCAAATGCCTGCATTATCTCGAACTTTATCTGTATTTCAACGGTTGTCTGTGAGAATTTCAGTGCAGAAAGCTTATTTTGGGCCTCTTTCATCGAACGGTATGTTGAAAATCCTGTGAAAATAGGCCACGAGATGCCGATACCGATTCCCCAGTTCCAAGCCAGATCAGATATTTCCGTGCCGGCATCACTGAATGTCGCTGTAAAGCCAAGTATCGGAAAGTAATCTGATTTTATGGTCTTAAGTGTCATAGAGGACAGTTTTATCTTTTCTTTTATTGCAGTCATTTCAGGTCTTGCATCAAGCGCATCGGTAGAATAAGATGAAATGCCGGAAAATGCCGGTTTAGAGCAGGAGACATCAAATTTTTCAGCAGTAAAATCAAAAAAGTCCTTTATTCCGAGTGCCGCCAGAAGATCATTCTTAGATATTTTGAGCGCTGATGCCGCTGATATATAAACCGCCTCGGCGTTTTTAAGCTCAACCTCAAGTCTCAGCATATCCAGTTTGGGTCGCAAACCGTTCTCAAAAAGTGCTTTTGACTGTTCCAGATGTTTTTGTGACGATTCTACATTCCTTTTCGACACAGCAAGCAGTTCCTGATTGGTAAGGACCAGACTGTAACGCAAAGCGACCAGTTCCCATACCGACAGTTTAAGCACATTAATATCCTGAATATCTGATTTCAACTGTGCCTCAGATACTTCTGTAGCTCCTGTGGTTCTGCCGAAATCATAAATTGTCTGATTGAGTGTGATACCAAGACTGTAATAATTGTAGCTTGTGTTATCGGGTGAGCTTCCGGCTGTTATTGGAACACCCGGTTTTGAGGTCGGGTTTCCGGTCTGACGGGCATAGGAAGTTGTAAAGCTG
Source organism: bacterium (assembly GCA_035354435.1). Taxonomy (GTDB): domain Bacteria; phylum UBP6; class UBA1177; order UBA1177; family UBA1177; genus JAKLDO01. The sequence continues at coordinate 6,541 of DAOQAY010000082.1, read as the reverse complement.
AGAGACGGCATGTATCCGGCATATGATCTTTTATCCCGTTCTTTTGAAGCTTCCACGATATAGTTTCCAGCCATCAGCTGGGGATTCTGTGAAAAAGCTTTTTCTATCGCTTCATCAAGAGTAATGACCTCACTTTGAGCATACAGCGAAGTAAAAACAGAAATAAATAAAATCACCGGAAAAAATTTAATTTTCAAAGACAACCCGCTATTTTACCAAAGATAAACATCAAGACACTATATTTTATTTTATCCTATTTTCAAGAACAATTGACTGTATTGCTTAGAAGCAGGTTGACAGAGCACTTTTTTTCTGTTAGTTTCAGCTGTTGGTTTTGAATTGCTGACTGACTGTTTGGTGATTATGAGTAATCAGAAAAGGACTTTTCTAATTCTTTCCGTCTTTTGCGTAATGCTTTTTGGCGCAGTTTTTATTTACAACGGTTGTTCATCAGACATTCCGGAAAAAAACGGTCAGGTGTCTGATGCCGATACAATTAAGAATAAAAGTGATAAAGATGCTGCTCCTGATGCTGAAGTTGCCGATGAATCAGTTCCTTCATCTATTCCTGCCGGAAACAACCCTGAAGAGCTTGAAGAAAAAACACTTCCGGAAGAGCCTATTGTAAAAGATAAAAATTCTGAAGTTGATAAAGAGGGTTTTATTCATGGAAAGATTCTTCCCAATAAAGGGTTCGAAGAAGCTTTGCTGAAACTTCCCGGTGTCCAGCTTTCTCATACCATGGAAATAATTAATGGAATCAGAGATTATGTGGATCTGAGCCAGATAAAGGCCGGTGAGGGTTTTAAGGTCAAGCTTTCAAAAGACGGCAAAGTTGAAGAGTTCGTTTTTTATCCGGATATAATAACTTTCCATATTTTGAAAAGAGATCTATCTGATGGAAAGCTGAAATATACTTCAAAAATACTGTCTACGGAAATAAAATACAGAATAATCGAAGGTGAAGTGGATACAACGCTTAATCAGGCTCTTATCGACAGAGAAGATGTAACAAGAAATATCAGAGCTGTCACAAGCGGTATCTTGGAATGTATCGTAAATTTTAATACAGATGCTAGAAAAGGTGATAAATTCAGGATACTTGTCAAAGAGGAGTTTTATCAGGGTACTCTTGTTCCTGGATCAAAGATAATATATGCTTCATACGAAGGAAAACGAGCCGGTTTTCATGAAGCTTTCCGGTTTGAAGATGCTGACCCCAAGTCTGCTTTCAATGCACATTATACAAAGGAAGGGAAAGCCCTGATTCCCAGTGCAATGAGACTGCCTGTTGATATTGTTCACATCACAAGTCCTTTCGGTATGAGAAGACATCCTGTGACCGGTGCGCGGGCTTTTCATAATGGTGTCGATTATGGCGGTCCTGTCGGATCTCCGGTCTACTCAGTTGCTCCGGGCAAAGTAATTGAAGAAAAAACAACTGCCTACGGTGGAAAGCAGATTACAGTAAGGCATTCCGACAATTCTGAAACTTATTATCTGCACCTGAACAGTTTCCTCGTGAAGACCGGTTCAAAAGTAGGGGCGAGGCAGAGAATAGCTTCAATGGGAGCCACAGGAAGAGTAACAGGTTCTCACCTTCATTTCGGCATCAAAAGTCCCAAAGGTGAGTGGCTCAATCCTCTTAACAAACGGATGATCGCAACTCCGCAGCTTGGTGGAGATAAGTTCAATATGTTCAAAGGTCAGATGAAAGATATTTTATCTCTGCTGAACGACACGGAAAAATATGAGAAATGGCTTCTAAAATACGATGAAGGTCCGCAACCGGAAGGTTTTTACGAGGAGTATAGATTATAACCTTTTCTCTATCCAGGCTAAAATATCTTTAAAAAGCTGATCTTTGACTGACGGTTCGTTGTGCAGTTCATGTCTGAGTCCCGGATATATTCTCTTATTCACATCCTTTAATCCTGCCTTTTTATAGGCTTCATAAGCTTCATTGACTTTTAAACCATTCAATCCGACAGGATCCATGCTTCCTGAAAACAGGAATATCGGCATATATTTAGGAATTTTAGCTATATTGGACGGTTTTTCCATTTCAACAATCATTTTGACAAGATCATAATAAAATGCTGCCGTGTTAACCTTGTTGCACATAGTATCTTCAAGAAATTCATCTGCAACCTTCGGGTCAGTGCTGAGCCAGTCGTAATCAGTGCGTCTAGGTTCAAAACTTTTATTGAACTCATTCATCCCTTCTTTGTGGAGAAACGGAAGCTTTTTGTCATGATCGACTGTAATTTTCAGAAAGAACATAAGTATTCTATCAAGCAGTTTCTTGTATTTTGTCAGTCCTCCGGTTCCTGAAAGAAGCACTCCGTTGTATTCGGCGCAAGATGTGAAAAGATAATTCCTTACAAGAAAAGAACCCATGCTGTGTCCGTAAATAAAAAGTTTCTTGCCAGGGTAGTCATTTTTAATGATTTTTGTAAGGGCGCAGATATCATCCAGAACTTTTTCTAAACCATTTTCATCTGCAAAGTGTCCTTTGATACCTTTTCTGGCTGTTGATCCGTGTCCTCGAAGATCCATACCATAAACGGCAAAACCTTTTGAACAAAGAAATTCGGCAAACGCCCTGTGTCTGCCTAAATGTTCATTCATCCCGTGGACGATTTGCACCGCACCTTTTACTTCGCTATCCGGAATCCATTTGCCTGCCATTATTTCTGTTTTGTCATTTGCACGAAACGAAAATCTCTGAACCATTTCTAATTCTCCCATTTAAGAGACCTTAAAACTGCCTTCCTCCATTTTTTATAAAGCAAAATCCGTTCCTCGTGAGTCATCTTTGCCCCGAAAGTACGGTCTATTTTCCAGTTTTTTGATATTGATTGTATATTTTTCCACATGCCGGTATATAATCCGGCAAGATATGCCGCTCCGAGAGCCGTCGTTTCTATCACCATAGGCCTCAGCACCGGCACATTCAGGATATCACTTTGAAATTGCATGAGAAAATTATTGGAACACGCTCCGCCGTCAACTTTTAATTCGTTAAGTTCAAGGTTGCATTCTTCGTGAATAGCTTCAAATACATCTTTTGTCTGATATGCAATTGACTCAAGAGCTGCTCTGATGATATGAGCTTTTCCTGTTCCTCTTGTCAAACCAGTAATTGTGCCTCTTGCATATGAATCCCAGTAAGGTGTCCCCAGACCGACAAAAGCAGGAACGATATAGACTCCGCCGTTATCTTCAACGCTTGTTGCAAAATATTCACTGTCTTCGGCTTTGTCAATCATTCTCAACTCATCTCTAAGCCACTGAATGACGGCTCCGCCAATAAAAACAGACCCTTCCAGAGCATAAGTCACATCAGCTCCGATCTGCCAGGCAACAGTAGTAAGCAGTCCTTTATTTGATCTGACTATTTCTGAACCCGTGTTCATCATCATAAAGCAGCCGGTTCCGTAAGTGTTCTTTGCACTTCCTTTTGTAAAACATGTCTGCCCGAAAAGTGAAGCCTGCTGATCGCCGGCAATTCCGGTAACAGGGATCTCAATTCCATCAAAAATATGAGAGTCGGTAACGCCGAAAAATCCGCTTGAAGGTTTGACAACAGGAAGCATTGAGCGGGGAATGTCTAATTCTTTTAATATCTTATCATCCCAATCCATTTTCTCGATGTTGAATAGCAGAGTCCTTGAAGCGTTTGAGACATCTGTTGCATGTACCTTTCCACCGGTGAGGTTATATAAAAGCCAGCTGTCAATTGTGCCGAAAATGAGCCTGCCGTTTTTTGCGTCGTTTTTTGCGCCGGTGACATTTTCGAGTATCCAGTGTATTTTTGTTCCGGAAAAATAGGCATCAACAACAAGTCCTGTAGCTTTTCTGATATATCTTTCGAGCCCTTTTTCTTTCAGCTGTTTACAAAAATCGGCAGTTCTTCTGCACTGCCACACAATAGCATTGCAAACAGGAATTCCAGTCTCTTTGTCCCACACAACGGTTGTTTCCCGTTGATTGGTTATGCCTATTGCACCGATTTCAGAAGGGTCTATGCCGGATTCTTTTACAACTTCCCTTATTACGGCAAGCTGAGTGTTCCATATTTCGAGAGGATCATGTTCAACCCAGCCGGGTTTTGGGTATATCTGCCTGAATTCTTTCTGTGCAGAACCGATGATATTACTTTTTTTGTCAAAAATTATCGCTCTGGAACTCGTTGTTCCCGCATCGATCGCCAGAATGTAGTTTTTCATGTGCTCTCCGGTAGTTTAAATCCGGAAAAATGATAGCAGATAAAACTTTATTGTAAAATTTTGCCGGATTACTAAAATGATCCCCTCCGGTTTTTCCGGACAGTAAGTTAAGCACATTCTCCAAACCTTTCATAATAGTAACTTTTTTCGAACTGTTCCGGTGAGGAATAGTTCAAATACGAATGCAATCTTTTTCTGTTATAAAACATCTCGATGAATTCAAAGACGGCATTGTCATAACAGTTGCTTCTGTCGCTCATGCTTTGCAGTTTCCCTGTCATAACCTTTTCTGTTCTCAACCGTTTTTCACCTCCTTTACAACTTTTTCTCAATTAGTGTAAGTCGGCTTAACTACCTGTCCACTTTTTTTTGCAGGGTTCAGTGAAACATGTGATGGAAACATAGCACAGTGCTCATCAATAGATTCAAGTTATGTCGGCGGCATAGCGGCTTGCAATTCAACCTGTGACGGATACAATGAAAGCGTCTGCGAAACTGACGGATGGTAACTCATCCCCCGCCCCCTTCTCTCTGAGGAAAGAAGGGGAGTTTTTAACCCTCTTTTCGTTGAAGAGAGGGTAGGCTGAGTTTACGAAGACTGGGTGAGTTGGAGGATTTGGATGCGTAACACATTAATTATATTGCTTTTGTTTCTATTTTGTTCCTGTACTTCCTGCAATTCGGATAATCCCAAAACCGATGCCGACAATCTTGTGAAAAATGACAATGACATGCTGGTTCAAACCGACAAAGATTCTATCGAAGTAATTGATATTGATGATATTGAAGTTGTTGATGAATCTGATGATCTCGATGTTGTAAAACAGGATGCTGACACTGTTCATGACGAGGATAATCAACCGGATAAAGACATTGAAACCCCTGATTATGATTATCCTGCTGGAACTGAAGGTGATCAAGACTGTCCGAGTCTTCTCAACGCAGGATTCCCGTATAAAGACGGTGATGGAAAATTAACATTCTGTCGTAAATGCGATCTCCCGGCACCGGCAAATGATCAACAGTGTGTCAGGAACTTGTGGGAAATGAATAACCGCAGGATAGTTGAAGAATATCCCAAATATTATTGTTATCCGCTTCCTTGTGATATGACTGAAAAAGCTGCTCCTGCACCGGCTTGGGTCGGTGAAAAATGCGACATCGATGCACTGGGAAGAATATATCATAATTCTACAGGAGTATTCAAGCAGGGAGATATTTCAGATGGTAAAATTGGTATGTATGCGATTTCCAGTAAAGAGGTCGACGGAAAATATATTGTGATTGGAAGCTTACTGTATGACATAGCCACAAAGAAATATACTATGGTAGCTCATTCAGGTGACAAACAGGCATATAAGCATGACAGATTTATTTTCAGGGTTGGAAACACCTATGACAACAAGACATATATCGCTTCAGCATCAAAGGTTGAAAACGGTTGGAAATATGAGGCTATTTATGCAAATGAGTGGAATAAAATACAGTTTTTATATCCTCCTGCGGTTGGTGAAAATTTTGTTCTGATAAATGTGCAGAAAGCAGTTAATGTCGGGGAAGATGCCGGACCGCAGAATATTCTTTATGCTTCAGTTATGGATTGGAACTGGAAAAAACTTGGCGAAGGACAGATCATTTATCCGCATGTTGAGAATGATATGGCAATTTTCAACTATAATAAAAATATATGGGCTTGCGACTTGACCAAATCTCCAACGAATATTGAAACAGAATGCAGAAAAGTCAATAGAGAGGGAGAGCTTGCATCGGCTCCATTTCCCAAAAAAGGGAACAGCAGTCTGATCGCTTACATTGGCGGAGCCGGACTGAATAAGTTGACTATTGCAGATATGTCAAAAAATCCGACTGAATACACTGATTTAAATATTCAACCTCAATCGCCTGATTTAATTCTGTTTTCTTCCGGACAGTGGGATGGTGATATAATAACATTTTCTGAAAAATACCAATTCTCAGAAGTGGATATAGATTTTCGCATGTGCTATTACTCGATCTCAAAGGAAAAAAAGGTCTGTTTCCCGAATCCCGGAAGCGGAACAATGGGTTATATATTTGGAGGAGTGGAAGGAAAGTACATCACCTATCAGCCTACCGGAGCAATAATACTGAAAGATATGGAATGTTACTGCAAAGAATATCCTGATCAGTGCCTTTATGATGAGTACATGCCGGAAACATTACCTGTTTATGTCTATTAATTGATCTAAAAAGAAAATCCCAGAGCCAGTCCGTAAGTTTTTGAAACAGGATTGATCATCGGAGTGACGCTGGTTAGAGTGAGAAAACTA
>DAOQAY010000081.1:798-12568 GCA_035354435.1 bacterium | reverse complement strand
CCAGAATCCCGATATAGAGAAGGCTTCCCTTGGATTTCCCGAACCCCTCTTTAATGAGGTTGTAAAAGGGGAAGAAAATCAAGGAGATTGTTGCTCATGAGCTTTGTTGCAAACCGTTGCCCCATATCTTTTTCAGGGAATATAATGTTTTTAATATCCATCATTTTAAGAATTCTTTCGTGCTCTTCTGAAATTGCTTTAACATAGACCGATTTTATATCAAGATCTTTCAGATATAATGCCGCCATGATTGAAGATTCTATATTTCCCAGTGCAACAACAACAAAGTCGGCATCAGCAGGAACTATGGAATAAAGTGAATTTTTCTGTGATACATCGGCAATGACAGCTTTCATTACGAAATTTTTTACTGACTCGACTTTTTTCGGGTCTCTATCTGCCACAATGACATCACAACTGTTTTTTGCAAGACTGAGTGCAAGGTGAAGTCCGAATTCACCCAGACCTATCACAACTGCGGTTTTTTTCTCTTTTTTTCCAAACATGACAACCTCTTTTTTAACCGACCATTATCCGTTCTTCAGCATATTTCACAGGATTATCTTTCCTTAACAGAAATAAAGAAAAAATCGTGAGCGTGCCTATTCTTCCGCAAAACATTGTCGCAATAATGACAAGTTTGGCAGATCCGTTTAAGCTCGAAGTTATTCCAGTTGATAATCCTACTGTTCCAAAAGCCGAAACTGACTCAAAAAGCACAGACATTATATCTTTTTCAGGATGAAAGAAAATAATCAGAACAGTTGAAACCATTACAATATTGAATGCAAAAACAAAAACTACAAGGGCATGGATTACATTTTTTCTCGGGATATGCCGGTTTCTTATTACGACATCTTTGAAATTATTTCTTCCCATGAATATTATTGAGAAAATTATGGCAAATGTAGAAGTTTTGATTCCGCCGGCAGTTGAACCTGGGGAGCCTCCGATAAACATCAAGACCATAATGATGAGGAGCGTTCCATGATTCAGGCTGCTTATATCAATTGTGTTAAACCCGGCAGTTCTGCTTGTAACAGATTGAAAAAATGCCTGAAGAAAAGATATGTTTCCACCGGAATGTGTCTCAAAAGAATAAATGAGAAAAGCTCCGCCGGTGATCAGGATTACGGTCGTGACAAGAACAATCCATGTGTGAAGTGAAAAAAAATAATAATTCTGCTGAGATGCTGATTCTTTAACAAAAAAACTTTTTACTTTTGTCTTAATTTCAAACATTACAAAAAACCCGATTCCGCCTGAAACGATAAGAACCATTGTTGTAATATTGACAGCGGCGTTCTGACTGTATCTTACAAGATTGTCTGAATATGTCGAAAATCCGGCATTGCAAAAAGCTGATATAGAGTGAAATATTGAAAAGTACAGTCGTTTAAATAGATTCTTTTCATCAAGTAAAACAAAAAACAGTATTGCTCCAGCTCCTTCGAATATCAATGTGTATTTGACTATAAATCTAACAAAATCAGACAGTTTAAAGTCTGAAGCTCCTTGTATGAATGAATCTTCCATCATTACTCTGTTTGATACAGAAAGCTTTTTATTAAAACTGAAAATGAACATTGCCGCAAATGTCATAATTCCTATTCCGCCGAACTGGATCAGCAGAAGGATTATTATCTGTCCGGTAATTGTAAAAGTAGACGCAGTATCTACAGATGTCAGTCCTGTGACACAAACTGCTGATGTTGCGGTAAATAGTGCATTAATCCATGAAATTCCGGAATATGTCGAAACCGGAATCTTAAGAAAAAGAGTTCCGGTCAGAATAAGTACGATAAAAGACAGCATAAGATAGTGACCGCTTGACAGTCTTTTAGTTTTCATGATCTGAAGATTCTTTTTTTATTTTGAGTTCGACCTTTGAAGGCTGCCCGTTCTGAAATTCGGAAATGTTAAATGACATTGTCCAGCTCTTTTTAATTCCTGAATTTTTCTCAACAGTTATATTTACAGGAATATTTTCCGAAACTCCAGATTTTTCTAAAAGACTGATTATATCTTTTATCATTCTCAGATTCATGCGAAATCCCCTAAGAACAAAACGGGCTGATTATAGTAGTGAGATTTTTCTTATGTTATAAAAAAGGTATTAAAATAATGAAGCCGAGTATTAAAATTGTATAAAAATAAGATGAATTGGCAATAATTTCAGTCTGTTATAAGCCTGTATCCAACACCGACTTCTGTAATAAGTATTTTGGGATGTGCAGGATCAGGTTCAATCTTTCTTCTTAAATGGGCCATATAGACTCTTGCATACTGGTTGAAATCTTCACCTTTTTCACCACCCCAGACTTCTTCAAGCAGTTGTTTGTGAGTTACAACTTTTCCGGCATATTTTATCATTACCGATAAAAGCCGGTATTCAATCGGTGTCAGGTGAATCTTTTCATTTTTAATAAAAACGGTCCTTGAAGCAAAATCAACTTTAAGAAAACTCTGCTCAAAAGCTGTATTTTCAATTTGCGTTGTCTGAATAAGTGAATTCCTTCTCAGCGCAACTCTGATACGAGCCTGAAGTTCGCTCATTCCGAAAGGTTTTGTAAGATAATCATCGGCACCGGCATCAAGAGCCGCAACTTTTTCATTTTCTTTCCATCTTGCTGAAATGACAATTATTGAAGCATGGCTCCATTCTCTTATTTTTTTGATGATCTCTATTCCGTCAATATCAGGAAGTCCGAGATCTATCAGCATTACATCTGGCAGGAACTGGGATGCCAGAGACAATCCTTCAGAGCCTGTTGCCGCTTCAATAATTTTAAAATCATTTCCGGAAAGACCTGTCAAAAGGAATTTTCTGACCGGTTTTTCATCTTCAATGACGAGAATAGTGTATTTCATTGTGTTTTCTCCGGAGTAAAAACTTCCTTGTCCGGAAGTTTGAAAGAAACTTTGAATTTATTTTCAGGAGTGATCTGTGCAAAGATCTCACCATTATGGACTTTTATGATCGCTTTGCATACTGAAAGTCCGATACCGGAACCGGTTTTCATATCAGATCCTCTCTGCAACTGCTGAAATTTTTCAAATATAATATCAAGGTCTTCAATTTTTACACCGGGACCATTGTCAATAACACAGACAAAGATAAAACCATTTTCTGTTCCGGCTTCAATATTTATTTCGGTCTTTTCAAATGAATATTTCGCAGCATTTTCAAGAAGATTTATTATTACCTGTTCAATAAGTACAGGATCGGCATGTATCATTATCATTTCATCCGGCAGGGAAATTTTCACATTTCTATCCTTGTAAAGTTTTTCAACTCTCGAAGTAGCGGAAACAATTATCTCTTCAAGAGGATACCACTCTTTTTTCACAACAAAACCGCTTGATTCAAGTTTTGTGATATTCAGGATGTTTTCCACAAGCCGGCCAAGCCTGAAAGCTTCATCTGAAATTGTAAGAAGCATATCATTCCGTTTATCATTATTTATATCGTTCATTTTCTGCAAGAGCACAGACGCTGTTCCTGAAATTGAAGAAAGAGGTGTCCTGAGATCGTGGGCGATAGAGCTAAGCAGATCGTTGCGGAGCTTTTCTTTTTCGGATTTAAGTTTGTTTTCTTCATTCTGCTGCATAAACTGGGATTTCTCAGCTTCTTTGATTTTCATTTCTTCGTTATGCTTTCTAAGGCTCATTGAAAGCCATGTGACAACAGTTCCGACAATGAACATTACTGTGAAAGTGATAAGCGAACGGATATTTTCAACATGAAAAGTGTAAAGAGGCGGAACAAAAAGGAAATTGGTCAAGGCGACGCTTAAAAAGACCGCAATTATAGAGTGTATCCATGAAAATCTGCTTGAAACGGCAACAACTCCCAGAAGATAGATCATGGCAATATCACCCTCAGTAAGGTATTCTTTTGCTGAAAAACAGACGAAAGTGCATATGGAAATTATAGCAATAATCCACAAATATGTTGCAAAAGATCTGATCATTGATTTGTAACATCAGCAGCAATTACTCTGTCTCTCCCTTCCTGCTTTGCCTGATAAAGACAAGTATCGGCTTTTCTCAGAAGGTCTTCAAGTTTTTCGCCGTGAACCGGATATGCTGAAACGCCCATGGAAAGTGTTATCTGCCCAAGTGCCTGACCGCTGAAATGCAAACGGAGAGTTCGAACCAGTTCGACCATATTTTGTGCTCTGATAAAGGTGTTTTCGAGGTTGGCATCAGGCAGAACAAGAGCAAATTCCTCTCCGCCGTAACGACAGACTATATCGCATCCTCTCAGATTGACGGTAAAGAACTTGGCAAGTTCAGCCAACACCAGATCTCCGGCTGCGTGACCGAAGATATCGTTGAATTTTTTAAAGTGATCTATATCAACCATTATTATGCCGATGGGAACTTGTTTCCTTCTTGCTCTGGTCGCTTCACGCAGAAATGTTTCTTCAAGATAACGGCGGTTGAAAAGACCTGTCAATGGGTCTTTGATTGACTGGATGCTCAGTTTTTCACGAAGCTTGATGTTAGATATGGCAAGAGCCAGAAGTTCAATAAGTGCAGTCGAGCCGTTTTTCAGTTCTTCAATGAATTTCTGGTTATCCTGTCCGGTTTTTGATCTGAGGTGCAGAAGTCCGAGTACTTCGCCTTTTGCCATCAACGGCAGGCAGGCATAAGAATTGCCGGTCTGCTGCTTGATATGAGAACAGAGTATGTCTCCTTTTGTTTTGTCAGCGATATAGAGTCCGCCACGCCTCAGTCCCCAGCATTCATCAAGCGCTAGAATGTTTTCATCCATTGATTCCGGATAATCACCCCATTTTGCAATTGACTCAAGATCGGTTTTTGACGGACTCATAAGAAACAATGCGCCATCTGAATCGGGGAACAGTTTTTTCATTGACTGTTCAACAACAGGTCCAATTTCAGAAGTTGTAGAACAGGCTTGAAGAAATTCTCTCATTTCAGTCAGTATCTGACTTTGAATCTGTTGAGTTTTCAGTTTTTTCACTACAACGGAAAGCTGTTCATTCGCTTTGCGGATTTTATTTTCGCTTCTCTTTTTTTCTGATATATCCCGTACAATTGCCTGAATACCTGCAATTCCACCGTTTGTTCCTTTAATTATCACGGCTGTCACAATACATTGCATGATGGTTCCGTCTTTTTTCCTGAGTTCAACAGGATGTTCTTTGACATATCCATTTTCTTTGAGAATGTTCAGAAAGATTTCCCGGTCTTCAGCTCTTGCGTAAATATGGACAATATTTGTTTTTAACAGGTCTTTTCTGTCCGGATATCCCAACAAAGACATAGAGATATCATTTGCATCAATTATTTTTCCTTCCGGTGAAGTTATAAAGGTGCAATCAAGTGATGTGTCAAAAAAACGGCGGTATTTTTCTTCATTTTCTTTTAATTTTATTGTAATTCTTCTTCCGTTTGCCCACATCAGAAGCATTATCACAATAATAAACACCATTATCATCGGCATGGCTGTCCGTGAGGCGACTTTCCATTTCCAGTCGTGAGCATCAGTATCCATTCCCATTATAGCAACAACTTTTCCTGTGTCTGGATCTGTGATCGGCACCAGTGTGGAAACCCACACTCCCCAACGATCAATGTCCGGTCCTTCGACTCTTGCTGATTTGGTGTCAAATATGCTGCGACAACCTGCTGAAACTTCTTCATAGACCTGTCCAGGCGGAGAGTAATCTTTTGAACTGACCGGTTCACTGTCCAGAAAAACAAATATCGTTCCGTCGGTTTTACGACCTAAAAGATAAACAAATCTAAACTGTGGATCTACTGAGTGGATTGCCGTGAACTGTTCTTTAAGTCGTATATAATCAGCAGATAACAGATCAGATCCGGTTCCTGTAAGTGTTTTAATCCGATCTATGCTGATAGCAGGTGCGACAAGCTGTGCCTGATGAAGAAGATTTCTACGCAATTCATCATCAGTTGCTTTGGCTGTACACACCGTAGCAATAACACCTGCAATGATAATAATCAAAATCAGAAATGCGTAAATTGAGTAGTTTCTAGCAATTCTTAATAATAACACGGAGACTTCCTCGTTTTTAAAAACCACTGGTATTCTAACGGTTTATAAAAAAAAGCCAAGATTCTGACTAATTCCGGAATGAAAATTTGGTTTTTAAACTGGTTGTGATAAATTGCAGGGGAGTGTTTTTTTAACAATATTTACAGGAGATGGAAATGACAGTTTTGATCAACGGCGGAAAGCTGACAGTCGAAGAACTGGTGAGAGTTGCCAGATTTCATGAACAGGTTGAACTTGCTCCAGAAGCGCTTGAAAGGATAAAAGTATGCAGAGCAATGGTCGAAAAAAAGATCGTAGCTCATGAAATAATGTACGGAGTCAACACAGGGATAGGCGAATTCAGCGAAACAGTTCTCAATGACGATCAGATAAAAGATTTTCAGAAATATCTTATCTATAATCATTCGGCAGGCATCGGTGAACCGGCAAGAGAGGAGTTTGTAAGAGGAGCTATACTTGCAAGAATTAATGTCCATGCTCACGGCAATTCAGGATGCAGACCTGAGATAACGCAGACTTTTGTTGAACTTCTGAATAAACAGGTAACACCTTTTGTATGTCAGAAAGGTTCAGTCGGCGCTTGTGGTGATCTTGCTCCGATGAGTCAGATTGCGCTTACTCTGCTTGGTGAAGGTAAAGCATATTACAAAGGTGAACTTCTTGATGCAAAAACTGCTTATGAAAGAGCTGGCATTCCTGTTCCCGGGCTTCATGCAAGAGACGGACTTGCCGCAATAAACGGTTCGAATGTGCTGACTGCAATGAGTGCGATACTTATTTATGATGTTGAAAGGTGGCTCAAGCAGGCGGAAATTGCGACTGCGATGTCACTCGTGGCATTGAAGGCAAATCTCAAGCCCTATCTTCCTGATATTCATGTTGCAAGAGGTTTTGCAGGCTCGGTAAGAAGTGCCTCGGCGATATTAAAACTGGTCGAAGGGTGCGATCTTCTCACCGGAAAAGTTAAAGTGAAAGTTCAGGATGCATACTCGATGAGATCTACTCCGCAGGTAATAGGCGCAGCTCATGATGCTGTGAAATGGGCAAAATCACAAGTTGAAATCGAGCTTAGCGGAGTCTGTGACAATCCAGTGTTCTTTCCTGACAAAAACCTTGCACTCAGCGGTGCGAATTTTCAGGGTTCTCCGGTAGCACTTCCGATGGAAATAGTAGGGCAGGCTGTGACAATGGTGAGCGTTCTAAGCGAAAGAAGGATGAACAGGCTCAATAATCCGGCACTTTCAGTCGGACTTCCTCCTTTCCTTGCAACAAATCCGGGGCTTTTCAGCGGGTTGATGCTAAGTCAGTACACAGCTGATACTTTGATCGTAGAACAGAGGATTCTCTGCACACCGGCGGCAGTTCAGTCAATACCGGCGGCGGCGGATCAGGAGGATTTCGTTTCAATGGGAATGAACACAGCGATAAAGAACTGGCAGATATATGAAAACGCATGTGGCATCCTCGGAATCGAGTTCATGGCGGCTTCACAGGCACTTGATCTCAGAAAGTTCGAAAATAACGGTGTCGGAGTAGAAGCGGCAAAGAAAGTTATCAGAGAACATGTTGATTTCCTCGAAATTGACAGACCGCTTTATCCTGACCACACAGAAATGCAGAAACTCGTCAGATCCAACAAAATACTCGAAGCAGTCGAAAAAGTCACAGGCGTTCTGGGGTGATTTCAGAATCCAGATATAACTAAATTAAGAGTTCAGGCACTTTGCGTTATTAGCAGATGAATCAAATACGCATTTATCATCAGTACCAATAGAGCAGTAATATTTTATGTCGATAAAATAAGATTCGTCTTTTTCGTAGCAGACGGCAACAGCATTATCGACACATACGCTTTTTGCAGTGGAGTCACAACTGTCAACCGGAGTGAGACATTGTGCTTTATTATTGTTCAGCTCAACACATACGCCATTATCATAATATCTGCAATCAAAATCAATGTAAGATGCAAAAAATCTGCCGTCTTTTTCATAACAGCGGGCGACCTGATTATTAATGCAGACAGTTCCTTCTGAAGGGCGGCATGTTTCAACAGGATCGAGACAGTAAGCTTTATATTTTTCTATTTCAACACATTCTTTTCCGCCGCAATCAACATCATATTTTATATAAAAGTCACCATCTTTTTCATAGCAGTCTGCAGTTTTGTTTTCTATACAAACTTTTTTAGCTTCAAGATCACATTTATTCACAGGGGTTACACAATGCGCATCAATTTCAAATTCCACACAGAACTGATCATCAAAAGTATCATCGCATGGTTCACCATCAGTTACGAAAAATTCACCGTCCGATTCATGGCAGTCTTTTACCTTGCCATCTATGCATACGCTGTTTCTTAAATAACAATTTTCCAAAGGATAATCGCATGAGGCATAATTGCCTTTTTCAACGCAAATCTCATTATTTTTTCCACAATCTATAGTATCCCATTCATTAGTTCCGCCCATAAGTCCGCCATTGTTGGTACAAGTGTGCAGAATATTTCCGGAGCAATAGTCATCACAGCTTTTTTCAAATAGTTCGCAACCTGAAAAAAACAGAACAATCAAGATAGCAAGGATTTTAATTTTCATTCCGGCACTCAATTATCAGTTAAGTTGAAAAAGCTTATTAGGTTTAAACAGTTGTGTCAAGATTCAGCATTTCTGCCGTATAGGTCGCCATAAGTCTATATGTTTTTGTTCATGCATCTGCAGCAACTCGTCAGGTCAAACAAAATTCCTCGAAGCCGTCGAAAAAGTCACAGGCGTTCTCGGGTAAACTGAAACGGGCATTCGTTCCCTTGCACTGAAATCATGAAGAAAATATAAGGTGTAGATTAATGTTTTTCTAAAAGTTTCTTCAGTTTATTTCCATCAACGGCTCTTTTGAAAAGAGGCTCATTACTTCTTTTATAAGCATTGTACTCCTGATGCAGCACAGTTTCCAGATTGTTTATGTAGACAATGCCAAGCGGCAGTTTCTCAGTTTCCATTGCTTTTTGAAAAGCTTCAACAGCATTTTCAGGATTGTGCTTCTCATCAATATAATATGTATTTTCTTTAAACCATTTAAGTGTATTTACCTTATTAAAAGAGACACAGGGATGAAGTATATCAATTAATGCATAGCCCTTATGTCTGACAGCCCGTTTAAAAACCTCTTTTGCCTGATCGATATCGCCTGAGAATACCCTTGCCACAAACGAAGCTCTCAGGGAAATCGCAACAGCAAGAGGATTAAAAGGTTCCAAATAGACACCGTCAGGCTGAAATGTTGTTTTTTGACCTTTCACTGTTGTGGGAGACCCCTGACCTTTTGTTAATCCATAAATCATATTGTTATGAACGAGGTGAACAATATCGGGATTTCTTCTGATCGTGTGGATAAAATGGTTGCCTCCTTCTCCATACGAATCGCCATCTCCTCCTTCAGCAAAAACAGTAAGATAAGGATTTGCTGTTTTGATCGCTGTGGCGACAGGAAGTGCGCGACCGTGCAATCCATTGAAATAGTGTGCATTAATATATTGAGGCATTTTGCCTGCCTGTCCAATTCCTGATGAGAAAACAACCTGTTGAGGATCTGTATCGAGTTCTTCAAGAGACTCTTTTATTATTTTATGAATTGCAAAATTTCCGCAACCTGAACACCAGGCAATATCAATATTTTCATTCATATCAAAACGCGTGCCCATTATAAATCTCCTTTAATTTTTTCAATAATTTCCTCTTTTGAAAATGGCATTCCGTTATATTTTAAGATTTTCTGTTCACATGAAATTCCTGTCTGAGAGAAAATAGCAGAAGCAAATTGTCCTGTCGAATTGTTTTCTATGGCTATTCTTTTTTTTGCTTTGTTTAATATTTTCTCAGTATCTGAGTGAACAGGGTAAATCTGTCTATAGTGGGCAAATGCTATTTTGACATTGTCAATCTCAGAAATAGCAGCTCTGATCGTTCCAAGACTGGATCCCCAGCCGATTACAATGACATCATAATCAGGATCACCATAAATTTCCGGAGGAATAGCCTCCTCTTTTATTTTTTTAATTTTAATATTTCTTTTATCAACCATACTTATTCTTATTTCAAAGTCTTCCGTTATTCTTCCTGACTCATCATGTTCATCGCTGTCAACACACACAAATCCTTTGCCGGAGCCAGGCACTCCTCTTGGAGATATTCCATCGTCATTCAATATATATCTTTTATAATTTTCATCTGTTTCTACAACATATGATTTGTTTTTATAGGCTGAAAAATCAATCTCCTTAATATTGCCGGTGGACTCCAGATAAAACTGATCTGTCAGAACTATTACAGGAACTTGATATTTATCTGCAAGATTGAAAGCCTTCCACATCAACTCTATTCCTTCTTCAAGAGAGCCGGGGGCTAAAATAATTCTCGGGAACTCTCCATGTCCGCTATACAACGCAAGATTTATATCGCCCTGTTCAGTCCTTGTAGGAAGTCCAGTTGCCGGTCCCGGTCGCTGCCCGAGATGAAATACAGCGGGAGTTTCAGTGCATCCTGCAAGACTTAATCCTTCTCCCATAAGCGCAAATCCACCACCGGAAGTTGCTGTCATTGCACGGGCACCTGCATACCATGCACCAAGCATCATGTTGACTGCGGCAATCTCATCTTCAGCCTGTTCGACAACAATATCAAAATCACTGTTTTTTGATAACAGGTATTGAATAACACCAGTAGCCGGGGACATTGGATAAGCAGATATGAAATTACATCCGCCTGCTATAGCACCAATTCCAATAGCCTCAGTTCCGTTCAGTAGATATTTAGCATCAATGTTTTTTCTGCTTTCTATCCTAATCGGCATATCAATTTCTGAGTGCAACTTGTAGCCTGCATCAAAAGCGAGAAGATTTTTTTTAATGATGTCTTCTTTTTTATTTTCAAAGCTTTTCTTAATAATCTTTTCCATTATGGTGAAATCAAGATTAAAAATTCCGCTAATTAATCCAAGAACAATGCTGTTTTTATATATTGTTCCTCCCATTTCTTCAGCAATGGAGTTGATCGGCAATCTTTTTATATTTCCAGGAATCTCCTGATTATCTTCACCGATATCATCTTTATCGCCGATAATAAAAGTTGATGCGGAAATCCTTTTCTTGACTCTGTAGAGCGCATTTTTGCTCAAAGCAAATAAAATATCGATTTGATCAACAAAAGAATCAATTTTTTCATCACTCACTCTGATCAGCGTTGTGTTGTTGCCGCCCCTTATTCTGGACATTAACTCCTCGTAAGAAAAAACGAAATAACCACTCTGTACAAATGATTCCAACAACATTTCCTCCAGCGTTTTCAATCCTTGTCCAGCCTCTCCCGAAAGAAGAATTGATAAAACATTTCCCATATCCGACTCCTCATGTTTATTTAGTAATCTTAATAAAAGAATTCGCTGATATAATTTTATTCTCCGCGGAAATCATCGCAGGGGGAATCGTCATCTCCTCCTCTTGACATTTCAGCGGTCTGAGCTTTTGTGCAGGGATGCATTTTTGTCATTTTCTTACTACAGCAATTCGGTACAGAATCTCCTTCATATATCTCTATTACTTTGTCGCATTCGGAACATTTATATTTAATCTTTTTTTTCATAGCTGATCTCCTTTGATGCACTCGCGTTTTGCGCGTTGTTTTTTAACTTTCCCGTTGTATTGCTAGGCATAACAATGAGTTTTGG
>DAOQAY010000081.1:0-788 GCA_035354435.1 bacterium | reverse complement strand
CGTAATGATTCTAATATTCATCTGCTTTAATATCTGTGAACTTTATAAGCCATCCGTTTCCGCAAAGGCTCATTTTTTCTGTAAGTTCCTTCTCCGCCATGATCAGACTGCCTGAAAATATTACTTTCTGACCTTCTGCAAGTCTGCCGATGCTGTTGTAAAGTTCTGATTTTTTTCTGATCTCTCTACGACTTTCAATAAATCCGCCTTGCAGCATATCATTGTTTCCGAATGTTCCGAATGGTGTGTCCACTGTAATAAGAACAATTCCTCCGCCTCTTGAAGTCAAAAGAGTCCGGAGAATGCCAGGAGTATCTTTTAAGAAAAACGGTTTGAGCAGTGTGGTATCAAAATAATCTGAATAATTTTCAGACCGCTTTATATCATTCAATGCTTTTTTGTACAGTTCGCAGGACAATATTCTTTCAGTAACAAAATCAGGTGTCAGAATTTGCGTATCAGGCGCTATTGCCACAAGTAGATCACCGATTTGTGAACCGGTCTGATATTCTGTACATACCGTTTTTTCCAGATCCAGTCCAAGGCCGGTCGATATCGTATCAAGTGCATATATGGCAAATCTGGAAAACCCTGTCGGTTCATCGCCGAAAGCAGCACCGATAGAGCATAGGTCTCTCATTTTTACCTGCGCCAGTTTTTCGAGCACGATCTCATCAAACCCTGAATTTCTAATAGATGCGATGTCAATTTCAACGGGTATTTCTATTAGCATGCTTTTACCAGGTTCAAGAAAAGTAATGGCTTTGCCTTCTTTATCAATGACATCC
>DAOQAY010000080.1:9372-12672 GCA_035354435.1 bacterium | reverse complement strand
CATGGCCGAAAAAATCCTGTGAATAGTCTATTTTTCCCGTCTCATTTCTTGGAATATTGTTCAGGTCAAGGGTTGTCACCTTGAACATCTCGCCTGCTCCTTCACAATCACTGCCGGTAATTATCGGAGTGTGAACATAGACAAAACCGCGATCAGCAAAAAATGTGTGGATCGCATGAGCGACAAGACTACGCACCCTGAAAACCGCATTAAAAGCATTCGCTCTGGGTCGTAAGTGTGCAATAGTTCTCATATATTCGAATGTATGCCTTTTTTTCTGAAGTGGAAAATCTTCGTCACTTGTGCCGACTATTTCAACTGCGTCAGCTTTGATCTCAAAAGGCTGTTTGTCACCTTCGCTCCTCACCAATTGTCCCGTCACTCTTATCGCAGAACCTGTTCCGAGCTTAGAGATATCCTTAAAATTATTCAATCCCGATTCAAAAACGATCTGGATATTCTTGAAAAAAGAACCGTCATTAAGCTCAATAAAACCGAAAGCATTGCTTGCTCTGATAGTCTTTACCCATCCTGAAAGTTCAACTTTTTTTCCCATAAAAGAATCTGTCTGTCTGTAGATCGATTTTACAACTGTTTTTTCCATAAATGTCTCCTACTGCGTAAATCCCGGTAATTCTTCAATTTTCGGAAGGAACACTATTTCAACTCTCCTGTTCTTCGCTTTGTTTTCCGGTGTGTCATTATCGGCAATGGCATCAAATTCAGCCTGTCCTGCCGCAGTGAGCATTTCAGGTTTTACACCGTTGTCGATCATCAGTCTTGCAACTTCTATCGCTCTTTGTGAAGAAAGTTCCCAGTTTGAAGGGAATCTGCTCGTTTTGATCGGGGTTGAATCGCTGTGTCCGACAACAAGGAATGACCTGTCTTCCAGCGTTTTCAATGTTTCAGAAAGCTCTGCCAGAGCCGCTTTTCCTTCGTCGGTAAGTGTTGTCTTGCCTGACGGGAAAAGAATATCACTGCTCAGAGATACAATCATTCTTCCTTTTCTTATATTGACCGTCAATTTGCCGGCATCGATCATACTTTTAAGTTTTGACATCAGCTGCTGATATTCTGCATTCCTTTTCTCAGCGGCTTCTTTCATTTTTCTGACCTGTGCCAGTTCACCTTTAAGACTGTCCTGTTCTTTTAAAAGTCTATCTCTTTCTTCGAGCATTTTCTGTCTTGTCTGATCAAGCTCGCTCCTTTTTGCCTCGACATCTTCAAGTGTAGCGCCCTTCTGCTTAAGCTGAAGAACAAGAGCATCCACCATATCGGCAGAATCAAGATTTCTCTGATTAAGATCGGCGATCGTTCTGTTCAAAGCCATTTTCTCATCAATTACAACAAGCATATCCTTTTTAAGAGCATCCAGTTCCGCTGTGAGTTTTTTATTTTCCTTTTTCAGAGCGGTATTTATGCCTTCCTGATCTTTATAACTTTTCTGTGCAGTCGCCAGATCATTCAGAGCCTTTTGATGAACTTCCTTGTTTATTCCGCATGATGAAAGAGCAAAAAGCATCACAAGAACAGATGCCGTCAATAATATTCTCTTCATTTAGTCACCTCCAATTTTCAGTAAGTAATTCACACCGGCAACCTTCTGGGCGACCGGAACATATTTTTCAAATCTTGCAGCTATAAGATATTCGATCAGAAACACAGGTGGGAACGAATAGAACACAACCACCACAAAAAGAACAAGCAGTGTCGAAACGCTTCCTTTGACCGAATTTGCATTGTCTTTGAACATTCCGCATCTGTAGCCGATAAATGAAAATGCGGTAAGCCCTGCCATAAACGGAAAAAAGAACCACAGTATGAATGCACAGAAAATATAACTTGCAAAAAACACTTTCAAAAGAATAGCGGAACCTGCCGATCCTGCAAGCGCCGCTATAATTGAAAGCAGCAGAGCAAGAATGTATGTCATTGAAATATCTGCATAAAAACAGCTTATTTTAGTTTTTCTATCTGGTTCTTTCCACTGACAGTTGTCAATAAATAAAACTCCACCTTCCTTGGATATATCAAGTATGCTGAGACCGATCTTGGTTACCTCAAGAGCTGGTGTTGTAACAACTCTGGGAGGAAACACCGTATCAATCGTTTTTCTGACTTCACGCAGAAAAACCGTTGAATTTTCCGGAAGCTTTTCAAATCCGGCGGATTCTTCAAAAGTCATTTCGCATCCGCATCCGGCACAGAAAAAATGGTTGTTGTTCGGATATCCGCAATGCCTGCAAATAATTTCCATTTACTTTTCGCTTCCTGAAATATTTACAGCTTCGTGTTTTAAAGCTTTTGACAGAACTGCTTTTGCCTTTTCAAGATCAAGCCCGGTTTTTTCAGCAAGAAACCACATATCAATCATTATGTCTTTGCCTTTTATATATCTGCCGTCAAAACTGAGTGCTTTATCTTTTTCAATGAACGGTTCAGCATCTTTCAACACATTTTTAAGAAATATTGCCTCTTTGACCTTTGCTGAAATTACAGTTTCGAACATTTCACCAGTATAGACCATTTCGTAAACTATATTCGGAATTTGCACAAGATAAAGGAGTTTTGAGTTCTCGAATTTGGCTCTGTAATATTTTTCGCTGCTATTATAAATAGGCGTGAAGTCTTTGATATTACTTAGAGAATTGAATATAGAATTTGTTATCGCATTCATGTTTGCAAAAAAGGTAAGACTTATTGAAAGTGTGAATTTATCAGCTCCGATGACCATCGAATCGATCAGTCTTTTCTTGAACGGCAGTTTCATTTCAACAAGCTGTGAATAGTCAAGGTTCATGAACTGAGCGGATCTGGGCGCTTCGAATTTATTCGCTTCCAGTATTCTTATCAGATCTTCACCGAGCCTCTCTTCACCTTTATCGTCTGAATAGGCATAATTAGGAACCACCTGAAGAAAAAGCATGTCATTTATCTTTTCAATTACAACTGTATTCTGTGACAATGCCATTCCGATAATTTCGTTGACCTTTTTTTCCATCCAGTTGCCGCTGGAATTCCTGACAAGTTCGTTATAGTTATCAGGCAGCGCAACCTCAGGCGGCACTGGCATTTTGCGGGGTTCTTCAACTTTTGGAGCCTGTTCGCCATAAAGGTTTAAAGAAAAAAATAATACTGCAATGACAAATAATTTTACGCAGTCCATATTATCTCACCCCTGTCATATTTTGTTAATTATCATTTTAAAGGATTCTTCTATTCCGTTAACAATTGAATCATCTTTTGAAAAAGCGCCTCCTTTTGCCTCTGCACTCCAGCTTTCAAGAACTTTTCCTTCAA
>DAOQAY010000080.1:0-9272 GCA_035354435.1 bacterium | reverse complement strand
CCCATGAAGGTCTCCGGGCAAGGGAACTTTTCAGCAGTACATCTGCACCCCGTGATATTTTTGTAGCAGGACCTCCGGTCGTGTCTTCAACTGTTCCGCATGAAACAGCCGCCAGCAGGATTGTAAACAATAAAAAAATTCTCGAATTTTTCATGCAAACCTCAAAAAACCATTGGAACTGGATATTACCAGATTGGAGAGATTAATTCAAGAAACTGGCATGAATGTTATGACTCTATTTTGAGATAGTGTAACAGGAATCGGAATTATAGGTGCAGGAATAGTTGCAGTAAAGTGTATTTTCAGGGTAAAGTGCGTCGCTGTAGACATCCTCACATTTCAAGTTCGTATTGCTTGTCTTGTAGCCGTTATCACATTCTTCGCCAGGTTCGACTATCTTATTACCGCAGATATTCTTTGTTTCAAGGGTGATGAAAACTTCGAATGATGTCTGTGTGACCGAAAGACTCTGAAGTGCAGTATAAAATTTATCTGAAACAACTTTTATTGAATATTGACCATATTTAAGATCAGGTACGGAAAGATTGTCGGAACCGGCATGATTTTTATACTCCTTAACAATATTTGAATCCTGATCGACAATTAAAACGGTTAACAGATCCGAACTTGTTAAAACATCTGTTCCGCCGCCTGCTATTCTTTTATTGAACCCTATCTGGACAGTTCCTGTTTCTGTTCCTGTCTGGAGAGCCATAAGCTGTAGAGTGACAAATTCCATATCTCCTTTATTCAGAACAACAGTTTTCCTGACCGGATAATAGCCTTCTGCAAATCCTTCCAGCACATATACAGCCGGTTTGAGATTTGAGAAAACCATATTGGTGGTACCATTATTGTTCAGAACAATGTTGCCAGGCATCAGAACAACTCCGCCGTTCTTAATATCAAGTATCTGCCCGACCTCATTATAAATAGAAACCTGAATTTCACCTGTTGACTGTCTGCTTTGTATCGTTCCGGCATAAGATTCAGCATTTTCTATAGATCCGATACTAATCATGTAATTTTTTGTTCTGGTATATTTTTTCCCGTCAACAGTCGAAATAAGCACAACCGAAACATCGGCAATACAGTTTCCGAAAACATTAAGGTCCTGTTCACTGAAAATATTTGCCAGAGTCTCAAATTTCTGTTCCCCTTCAGTCATTGAAAATCCTGAATAATTCAGATCGTTTACCGTGAATGTCTTTATTCCCATACTGCTGTCTGTTTCATATCCCGGTCTCAAATCACTTCCGCCAGTTGTGTTCATAATATATCCGTAACCGTTGATCTTGACCGAAATGCTGTTAATGACATCAGTTTCGAGCAATCCTGACGGAACAACAACATTCACCTGATTCAGAAGATCTGTTATATTTTCAAAGATCGGAACTTCAAATGGCCGGTTTTCTTTAATTACTGAAACGGTATTGAATGAATTATCAACAGAATCGACCAGCTTGATCGCATTCTGACCGGAATCCATTCCGTCAAACATTTCAAACACCATTTTTTTTATTCCGTCACTCAGCTGTGTAACTGCAGGACCGTTTTCATACAGGTTGGCAGCATAATTGATAATAAGATATAATGTTCTGAAAAGATTGTGTTTTTTCTTTAAAGACATCACCGCGGGAAGTTCTTTCAGCTTTATAGAAAAAGCAACATCAATATCTGTTCCGGTAACTTCCGTTCCGTCTATTTCGACATTACCGTTATTATTGATGGCAAACGATGACGGTGTTAACTTGCATGTAGAAAGATTCTTATTTGTGAGCCAGACACAAAGAACTTCATCAGGAGTAAGCAGCCCGTTCAGCACTCCGAAAGTCGGTCCGCCGGATAAAGGCACAAAATTCAACAGATCAAGAGCATCCCTCTTGCTGACAATATGATATCTTTTCAGATCTGCCGCCGGCATTTTCAGTAAAGCATTTGAAGCAAGACTTTTTATATCAGGAAATTCCGCGACATCAATCATTGAAAAAGTTTCTGGAATCAGCGCCTTATCAAAAAGACCGGCAACCGTCACCGCTCTCTCATGTGTCATCTGTTCTATAAAAAGCTCATAAATAATATTTTTTATATCAAAGCCTTTATAAACTGCGGCATATCTTTCGTTTTCAGTTCCCGCTTTTCTTTCCTTCAACCTTTTTATCATTGAATCAATGAAAAAATAGTTCTCAAAAATATCGGCGTTTTTCACATTTCCGACGGTCATGTTAAATAGTCTGTCAACATCGCCTTCTATCGGCTCGATCGAAATTCTGTCAGCAAAAAGCCGGCTGAATTCATCTGCACCTGTGCCCTTGTATTTTGTAATAGATTCGGCAATGAACATATACGGACTGCCGTTTGGATAATTAGTTGTCTGCCAGTTATCAAGAAGACCGGAAGTTTTCACCGGGATCTGTCTTCTTTTCACAGCAAAATCAGAGAAATGGCTTGTTGTCGTGACAAGAACGGATGACATGTCGCCCATCATTATCGGATCACCGCTGGCAATGTTCATTATCGGATCACCGCTTGCCGTGAACATTATCGGATCACCGCTTGCCGTAAGCATTATCGGATCACCTGATGCCTGGTTGAGAACTGATATATTTCCTGAACTGTCGGTTCTTTCGACTCCGAGCATTATCGGATCACCCGAAAAGACCATTCCGAGATCAACAATAAAAAACATCGGATCATTTGTAAAAACAGTTCCAGATGGCGTGAATGCAACTTTTGCAATCTGAGATCCTCCGCCGGAAAGCAGTTTATATCCAATCTCAGTCACAGGACTGCTATCTTTAGTAATCACTGTTCCTGCCGCAAATATGGCAACTGCCCCGTCAGAAACCCAGTAAGACGAATCCGCGCTCAGGTCGCTGACATCAATAACTCCATCTGACTCAACAGCAAAAAATGTAACTGCCGATGCTGACTGGGAAATATAGACATCCTCACCTTTTTCATATAAAAATGCCTTCACTGCGAATTCACCCGGATCATCAGACCAGATCTCACTTTTTGCACCAACCGGCTTTTCATTGATTATCTGCCACACAATTTCAAAATCTGGAGCAGTGGTATCCGACCCTCCGGCAATATTTATTGCGACAGGTTCGGTGGTATCTTCTATAATTACTTCATTTTTCTCTGGAATTACAACAAATCCGTTGAAAAGCGATTTGAACTCGCGATTTTCTGTTTTCTGTATGTCCGCAATGATATCGTCAAGAATATCTGAAGTTTTTGCCTTTTCCTTTAAGCCTTTAACCGTCTCAAATCCAGCCTGAATCCCGGGAAGTGCCTCATAATCAAGTTCGCCAAGCCAGGTGCCTGTTGCGACTTTGAGATATTTTCTGATTGCGGTTTCAGTATCTCTGAGATCAGCACAGGATCCAATCGACTGTGAAACAGAAAAAGCGAGATTTGTCATCGGGTTGATGTTTGCAATATGACTTACAGATGATGCGAAAAAACAGCTCCCCGAAAGATCCGATTCGACACAATAGGCCTTTCCTGATTCAAGAACCGTCTCAACTTCAAAATATCCGTCAGCGTCAGTTTTTACGAATTGATCATCATTCGGCTTAACTCCGCACTCATAAAAATGAATACTTTTATTTTCCAAAGATCCGCTTTCAACCCAGAGATGACCAGTTACGCCGAAAACCGGTTCAATTGAATCGGCATCTTCATCTACAGCTTCATCATTTCCAGTATCTGTGATATCTTCATCAGTTGTGTCAGTATCTTCAATTTTGTCAGTATCAGCTATCACAGCAACATCTGAATCAGTATCACTGTCAATATTTGATTCATCATTGTTACTGCTGTGCTTGTTGCTTGCACACGCAGCGGCAAAAATGAAAACCGCTGAAAAAACAAACAGATACCTGAACTTCAAAAACATAACACCCTCCCGGAGAAATAAAATTACAGAGTCTATTTTATAGTAATTATCTGATTTTGCAATTAGAAAAAATTCTCTGTGTTTAAATAAAAAAAGCCTTGATGAAAGACTAAAGATGCACTGTTGGAAAAAAGGAGGTAACATGCGAAGTTTTTTACCAATATTAAGTTTGGCGGCAGCATTGCTGTTAAACGGATGTTTTCACCATGACAGCAATGATCGTGACAGCAAACCTGAGCCTGTGGAAGAAGAGGAACCTTCTTCATGCGCCGACATTAAATGCGGCAGCAACAGTTATTGTGAAAGCGATTTTATCGGAGGGGGATGCAGCGGAAATGTCCAGTTCTCCTGCCTTTGCAATGACGGGTTTGAAAGAACCGACTCAACAATTGACAAGTTTGGAACAAATCATGAAACATGTGTCGATATTGACGAATGCGCAAATGGAAATATCTGCGGAGAAGGAAGCAGATGTACCAACACTCCCGGCTCATACTATTGTGAAGAGATCAATGAATGCATTGAAAACTACGGTGTTTGCGGTTCCCTTGATTGTATAAATCTTGAATCATACTACAAATGCGAATGTCCTTCCCATAACATTTTTAAATTCAATAATTTCTCAACAGCAGATGTCTTTATCAAAGAAGTCTCTGTTGATGATCATCACTATACTCTTTATTTTTCAAACCATGAAATATATGACTATTCAATTGACAGCAGTGATCCTGAAACATTACCCGATCAGCCGGTACTAACTGGAACTGCCTATTTTGACAAAGGAAATGTCATCGGAATGACATCTAATGGAAACTACTTATTCATGATCTGCACCGACGGTGTCTATGTCATTGACCGTGAACCTGATAGTAAACTGAATGTCAGGGAAGAGGTCTTTTTCCCAATGGACAACACAAGTGCATGGACAGAAGATTCAGGAATTCTTGTCATGGCGGGATATGATGCAGAAAGCGGTGGCAATGCTCTTTTTTTTCTTGATCTTACAGCCGGAGATGTCCCGTCAAATTCATACACTCTGAAACTGAACAATACAGATACAGTGGATGTTCTGGGATACAGGCATAACAGCAGAATCATGGTCGGATATTATGACAGCTCTACAGGATCACTTGACATAAAAAGCATGAGCGGAAAATCACCTGCTGAATTTTCTTTAAAAAGTGAAATTGAAATCGAACCTTTAGATGATGACGGCTGGGGAGGCAATGAATATGAAAACCTGTCAATAGAAATAACAGATGACAAAGCATTTGTAAATCGTGAAGGATACATGGATATATTGCAACTTTCAGATGACGGAAATATGAGACATGCATCTTTTATGAACTCTTCAATGTTATCATCATGGATAATTGAAAACAGTTATCTTATTCAGTTCAACCTTGGCAATGAAGCTATGTACTGGGATATAACTGACCCTTACAACCCCATGAATTTTCTTACAATAGACCTCAATTTTGATGCTTCATGGACATTAAAAAATAATCACATATTTTATATGGTCGAAAAAAATAAAATAGACGGAATTTCAACACATATTTTTAATGATCTTGAAAAAGAGCCTCTCTACTCTATTTTCACAGAAAATTATATAACAGACTATTCAGCAGATGCTACAGCATTTTCTTCGGGTCTCACAGAAATCCAGATGTGCTCCGGTTTTTTAAAAACCTACTATTCAAACCCTGTGATCCTTGAAAACAACAGCTCTTTATACATCCACGACAAAAACAGTATCGACATCTATAGTTGCGATCTTGAAGGATCTTTAATAGTTGAAAACAACGCTTTTACCATTTCAGAAAAGTTTGCAGAAGAAAAAAACCGTACAGTCATGAAATCACCTGACGGAATTGTTGTAATATATGGCGGTACAGGTTTCGGATATTATTACGGGGATGAAACTTATATGCAGACTGAAGGGATGCTTGCTGACGGCGTTGCAGTCGGTAAAGGAATTGTGAGATCTGACTCTTCTGTAATAAGTTCTGCAATCCTGGGGAATAGGCTGTATATGGTTGACAGCAATGATATTTTAACATTTGGAGAGATCGACAATTTTGACAAAACAGCTGTATCTATCGACATCGGCTCCGATGTTTTTGCTCCGGCAGAAAAAGGAATTTATGTAAAAAAAGATAATAATATCTACTATTATGACACAACTTCAGATGTAGAACCTTTAAAACTCGGAATAATTCTCAATCTGGAAAGAATATTTGCCACAAACGACTATCTTGTAACTCAAAGTTCATCATCAATAAGTGTCTGGGTATTGTCACCAGAGGGATCACTTGTTCTGGTCGAGGATAGTATTTCTTTAAGCGAAATAATACTGGAAGCACATGAAGAAGATGGATCAATTTACTTCAGCACTGATTCGGGATATGTTTATCAACTGGTTCTGCCTGATTGTATCTGACAGTCAGTTATTTCTTTTCGTAGAGTCTTTTTGCATCTCTTGCGATAACAAGCTCTTCATTGGTAGGAATTACCATTACTTTTACTTTTGATGACGGTTTGCTGATAATTGCTTCTTTGCTGAAAATGGTTTTGTTGAGTTCGGAATTTATTTCAACGCCCATAAATTCAAGACCGATAAGCGAATCTTCTCTTATTTCCCCGACATTCTCACCGATCCCGCCTGTGAAAACAATCGCATCAACACCACCCATTGCCGCAGCATAGGCACCGATATATTTTTTAATTCTGTACTTGAATATGTTCAAAGCAAGCTCAGCTCTTTTATTGCCTGCATCTCTTGCGGCACGGACATCTCTCATATCATTTGAAATTCCGCTCACACCTTTCAATCCACTGTTTTTATTAAACATATTGACAACAGCCTTCATGTCGCCCTTGTGTTTGTCTATAAGATAAAAAGTGATCCCCGGATCGACATCACCTGATCTTGTTCCCATCATAATTCCTTCAAGCGGAGTAAGCCCCATTGATGTATCCAGACTCTTGCCGCCTTTTACAGCCGCCATTGAACAGCCGTTTCCAAGATGACAAGTTATGATCTTTGTCTCTTCTCTTTTCTTTCCGAGCATTTCGATTGCTCTTTCAGCAACAAAATAGTGACTTGATCCGTGGAAACCATAACGACGCACCTTATATTTTTCATAATATTCATAACTTATCGGGTACATATAAGCATAATCGGGCATTGTCTGATGATAAGCCGTATCAAAAGTCCCGGACATAAAAGTCTCCGGAAAAAGTTCAGCACATGTTTTCATACCAATGATATTTGGCGGATTATGAAGCGGTGCAAGATCCGAACATTCTTCAAGTCTTGCAATGACATCCTCTGTTACAGGCACACTGCCATTGTAATATTCACCGGCATGAACAAGCCTGTGACCAATCGCTGTAATTTCAGATTTGTCTTTAATTACACCGTTTTCCGCCAGCATTTCCATGATTTTGTTTAAAGCTTCCGTGTGACTTGGAAGAGAAAGCTTTATTTCAATTTTCCTGTTTCCATCTGTAATTTTGAGTTCAATAAAACCTTCAGGAAGACCGATTTTTTCAGCAAGGCCTTTTGCAACAACACTTTCGTTGTCCATATTAAAAAGCTGGAACTTGATCGAAGAACTGCCGCAATTGATAACAAAAACCTTCATCATTTCCTCCAAGAATTGTGATTGATCAGCAACAACAGCCGATACTATTACCTTGAAAACTGTTTTTCAAGAAAAATCTGTGTTACTCGGCAGTTTGAACTGCGGTAATGATAAAAAGAGGATTTTCAAGGTTGAGATCATTCTGTGAAAACGGATTGCCGCTGATTCCATCACGGAAATTATCCGGTTCAAAACCATTCTGGACAACAACTCCGAATTGACCTTTTTTTGATATAATATTGAGATTTTCGATAGTTACACCAGTTATACTGTATCCGTTTTCACCATCAAAAATGATTCCTGATCTTTCAAAATTGTCCAGTGTCGTGTCCTTTATTATAACAGAATTTTCAACTTCAGACATCAGCGTGTTCTTCACGACAATCGCATCACTTACAAAATTCTGTGTTATTTCTCTCGGATCAATTCCATTTATTATTGATTTATCAACACTCAGCATGCTGTTGCCGAGAATCTGTACTCCGACAGCCGCATTATTAATAAATGAACTGTTTTCAATTGTCAGTTTACCATTACTAAGTTCTTGATTCTGCGCCCATATTCCGGCAAATCCGCAATCAGAAACCTTACTGTTTCTGACAGTTACATCATGCGATCCGTTTATCAGCAGTCCAGTTCCGTCAGTATTGTCAATATTGACACCTGAAAGTTCAACGATTGACTTTTTTCCTGATATTATCAGCCCTCGTCCGCCGTAAAGAGAACCTGCACTGATATTTGAGATCGTGACATTTTGGAGTTTAACCGAGCTTTCATAAATATTCACTGCCGCATCAGCAGCAGCCACTCCTGAAAACGCCACATTCGAGATATTAACATTCTGCGCTTTTGAGATCACCAATCTTTCGAGTCTTGATCCGCCATCGCTTTTCCCGATAATATTCAAGGACTTGGAAATTGTTATATCCCCTTTTGTCAAACCGCTTTCAAGACAGATGCAATTTGAAAACTGTGCAGAAGAATTTACGATTGCATCTCTAAGTGAATTCATGTCATTTGCAACAAAACATTTACTGTCACAGCTTTCCGGCAGGTTAAAACCCTCAGAAGCTTCATTACCGCAGGACACGACAAAACATAAAACGGCAAAAATAACAACTGCTCTCATTTTGAATCCTCCATAACAAGAAACAGCTTATTTTAGTCTATTGAATTAATTTATCAAATTTTAATTTGACTATTTGTTTCTGACATTATACTTTCAAGACCGCTAATTTTGTTTTTAAAACTTCGGGAGCAACTGATGAAAGAAGTTAGAAATTTCCATAACAACCTGTTTGTAAAGACTTTTTCAGACATTACCAATGTGAAAGATTTCATTTCAGGAGCGCTGCCTCCTGAAATTGTAAAAAACATTGATGCCGATTCTGCCTATGTTGAACCGACAAGTTTCGTTGAAGATTCTCTTTCCAGTCATCTTTCCGACCTTGTGATAAAACTTAAAGCCCGTGACAAAAAAAGAACGGTTGACCTTTATCTTTTGTTTGAACACAAATCTTACATGGACGAAAAAATCCTCTGGCAACTGCTGAAATATCAATACCTTATGTTTGAAGAAGATCACAATGCAAAACAAAAATTCAGAACAATCATTCCGGTTGTTTTTTATCACGGCAGGGGAAAGTGGAAAGTTTCTGCGAGCTTTTCAGAATCTATTAACATCCCGGAATACCTGAAGAAATACGCACTGAATT
>DAOQAY010000079.1:0-12884 GCA_035354435.1 bacterium | reverse complement strand
GTGCAAAGGAACCGGAATATGACTGCTGCGGATATCCGTGCGTGATGGATAATCTGAAACCGCTTTACAAGGGTGAATTTGATTTGATATACCTTGATCAATGTGACATGGCTTTAAATGCTGTTAATCCTGACGGCTGGCAGACGGGTCCAAGATTTTTCAAACATTTTAATATGTCAGATGGAAAGGTGGGGCTTGAGCTTTCATCAATAGATACCGTAAAATATTCCAATCACATCAAATCCTTTGAATTTGACATAGCGACAAGGAAATACAAGGTGATGATGCAGAACGGCAATAATGCCATAATTGCCTATCACAAAGGAGCATCGTTTCAGACAGTCACAGAGAGCGGATTGACAGGTGAAGACACAAAATACAGCTATCTTATTTATTCCGATAAGAACGGAAACAGGAAAGTGGTTTATCCCCGGCATGTTGACACAGTTTATCTTGAACCTGTAATGAATGACAAGTGGGTTTTCATGAATGTGAAGGAGTCAAGTTCGGGGTTGAACAGTAATTATAAAATGATGTACTCTAAGATAGGGGAATGGAAATGGACGGCTCTGGGATCGGGATCAGATCTGTCAGTAAGTTCCACCGGCATAGTCGGGAATCTTCTTCCGATCTATGATGAGAATTTTGACGGATTTGTCTGTGATCTGAGTAAAAACCCGAAGAGTCGTGAAGATTGTCTGAAGCTGAACAGAGAAGGAGAAGAACTGAGATATCCGACAATTGATCAGAACAATCCGAATATTATTTACTATGAGAATGTAGAAAAATCTATCAATCACTGGCTGGTAAAAGCGGATGCAGGTAAAAATCCGATAGAATATGAGGAAATCAAGATTCCCGGACTATACGAATGGACAATCTCGATAGCAATAAATCAGGTGAAAAACAATATAATTCTTCTCGGGAATATCCATCTGCCCAACAACAATTATGATGAACAGGATGCAAAACTGTGTTATTACCGGATAGACACAAAAAAGACTTTCTGTTCGCTTCCCACACCGCATTATGAAGAGCAGGAAATGCTTTACCTTCAGTCCTTTGCGGAATTTGAAGGACACTGGCTTATCTGGGAAGACAGCATACAGCCTATAATAAAACTTCGTGACATGGAATGTTACTGCGACTATCACCCTGAACTGTGTCCGTTTGATGACTACACACCTCAGCCTGATAATCCCAAAGACCTCGTGACAGGGAAAAGACCGGGTGATGAAACAGGAGATGATGATTTAGTGCCTGATAGTGATACGCCTGTGTTCGTTTACTGATACTGATTTAATTTTGCATGTGCTAAATACGATGAGATTGAGATTGTTTTAACGGTTATTTTTATCAAACAGTTCAATTTAACCAAATATATACGGTTTTTTTTGCAATTTGAATATCGCAGATTAGAATCGGCTGGTAAAAAAAGGTTTTTTTTCTAAATTTTGAGAGGTGAGATATGTCTATCAGTGCTGAATTTGCAAAATGGAAAGAGGGCGCCTACGGGAAAACTGTTGCTAAATTTCCTGAGAGAAAACAGGTGTTTAAGACATCGTTTAATGAAGAGATCGCTCCGGTTTATGTTCCCGGTTTTGAAGATCCGCAATATCTTGAAACAAGAGGTCTGCCCGGTCTTTATCCTTTCACAAGAGGTGTCCAGTCCACGATGTACCGCGGAAAATTCTGGACAATGCGTCAGTATGCAGGTTTCGGAACCGCCGAAGAGTCAAACAAAAGATACAAATATCTTCTCGGTGCAGGCCAGACAGGACTTTCTGTCGCTTTCGACCTGCCGACTCAGATCGGTTATGACTCAGATCATCCGATGAGCGACGGTGAAGTAGGAAAAGTCGGTGTTGCGATTGACTCGCTCAAAGATATGGAAATCCTTTTTGATGGAATTCCACTGGGCGAAGTCTCAACATCAATGACTATAAATTCAACTGCCGGCGTGCTTCTTGCGATGTATATTGCAGTTGCCGAAAAGCAGGGTTTTACTCCTGACAAACTTAACGGAACGATCCAGAACGACATTTTGAAAGAGTATATTGCAAGAGGGACATACCGCTTTCCGCCGAAACCTTCGATGAGACTTATCACCGATATTTTTGAATATTGTGCAAAAAATGTAACGAAATGGAATACGATCTCAATTTCAGGTTATCATATCCGTGAGGCAGGTTCAAACGCAGTTCAGGAAGTGGCGTTCACAATTGCTGACGGTATAGCTTATGCCGATGCTGCAATAAAAGCCGGCATGGATATTGATGTTTTCGCACCAAGACTTTCATTCTTTTTCAATGCGCACAACAATCTGCTTGAAGAAGTTGCAAAGTTCAGAGCGGCAAGAAGGCTTTGGGCCGAAATAATGAAAAACCGCTTCAATGCTAAAGATGTGAAATCGCAGATGCTCCGTTTCCACACTCAGACCGCAGGTTGCACGCTCACTGCTCAACAGCCTGACAACAATATCGTCAGAGTCACAATGCAGACACTTGCCGCAACACTCGGCGGAACACAGTCACTTCATACAAACAGCAGAGATGAAGCTCTTGCACTTCCGACAGAAGACAGCGTGAGAATCGCTCTCCGTACTCAGCAGATAGTCGCTTACGAAAGCGGAATAGCAGACACGATCGATCCTCTTGCTGGAAGCTATTTCGTCGAAGCCCTTACTGACAGTATCTATGCAAAAGCTAAAAAGTATATTGAAAGGATTGATGAGCTCGGCGGAATGGTCGAAGCTATCGAAAAAGGTTTTGTACAGCAGGAAATCCAGGACAGTGCTTATACTTATCAGTTGGAAGTTGAAAGAGGTGAGCAGATAGTCGTCGGAGTCAACAAATTTCAGGTGAAAGAGCTTCCTCCTTCAAATCTGCTTAAAGTAGACCGTTCAATTCAAGTTTCACAGATCGCAAAGATCAACGCCGTGAAAGCGTCAAGAGATAACGAATTAGTTGCTAGAAAACTTGCCGAGATCAAGGCCGCAGCACAGGGAACTGAAAACCTTATGCCTAAAATACTTGAAGCTGTAAAGGTGTATGCAACTCTTGGCGAAATTACAGGAACGATGCAGGAAGTATTTGGCGAACACAAAGAATCAGTAGTTCTGTAGGAGGGCAAAATGAGTCAGAAAATAAGAGTTTTAATAGCAAAACCGGGGCTTGACGGTCATGACAGAGGCGCAAAATTTGTTGCAAGAGCACTTAGAGATGCCGGAATGGAAGTAATTTATACAGGACTCCGCCAGACTCCTGAAGCTATTGCAAATGCAGCTATTCAGGAAGATGTCGATGCGGTGGGTCTTTCAATTTTGAGCGGTGCGCACAACACACTTCTGCCGAAAGTAGTAGAAATTCTGAAATCAAAAGGTGCTGAAGATATTCTTGTTTTCGGCGGCGGTGTAATTCCTGAAAGTGATATTCCTTTTCTTAAAGGACAGGGGATAAAAGCAGTTTTCACCCCTGGAACACCATCTGAGGAATTCATTAAATTCATTAAGGAAAATGTAAGGAAAGATGGATAATAAAATTGCATTTGACTTCCGCAGTCTTGCAAAACTTATCACAAAAATAGAAAACGACCGGAAAGGTTCCGAAGAGATATTGCTGAATCTTTATAAAGAAAATTCCGAAACTGTTGTCATTGGTATCACCGGCCCTCCCGGGGCTGGCAAAAGCTCACTGACCGATAGAATTATCAAAGAATACAGAAACTTGGGAAAAACAGTTGGTGTTGTAGCTGTAGATCCGAGTTCGCCCTTTACCGGCGGAGCCATACTCGGCGACAGGATCAGAATGTGCGATCATTCCACAGACCCCGGAGTTTTTATCAGGTCGATGGGAAGCAGAGGGAGTCTCGGCGGACTTGCTCCGGCGACAATTGATGTGCTGAACCTGATGAAAAGTGCCGGTTTTGATGTGCTTATTGTTGAGACGGTCGGTGTCGGTCAGAGTGAAATAGATGTGATGAGCATAGCTGACACTGTGCTTCTTGTTCTTGTTCCCGGTATGGGTGACGATGTTCAGGCTCTAAAAGCCGGAATAATGGAGATTGCCGATATTTTTGTTGTGAACAAGGCTGATAAGGATGGCAAGGAAAGACTTGTTGCTGAAATAAACATGATAGTCCAGCTCAACAGGCACAGACTTCTGTGGGAGCCTCCGGTAGTTGAAACAGTTGCTACTGAAAACAAGGGAACTTCTGTGCTCATGGACAGAATATATGATAGAGGTGCATGGCTGAAAAATAACGGCATGCAAGTTAAAAAAGACAAAATAATCAATCAATTCAAGCATATGGCTCTGGATAGAATAGGTGCGAATATTCTTGCAATTTTAAATGACAGCGGTATGTTCACCAGGTGGACTGAAGACTTGGTGAATGGAAAGTCAAATCCGTATTATGCAATGAAGGAACTTGATGAAAATATTAAGATAAAATGGGGTAAGTAGATGAAAAGAAAAATCAATCACATCGGCATTGCGGTTAATAACATTGAAGAGTTTGTCACTCTGTACCGTGATGTTCTCGGACTTAAATATTCCGGCGAAGAGGTTGTTGAAGATCAGAAGGTAAAAGTTGCGTTTTTTGATATCGGTGAAAGCAGAATTGAGCTTCTTCAGCCGACTTCTCCGGACAGTCCTGTCGCCAAGTTTATTGAAAAAAGGGGCGAAGGCATGCATCACCTTGCAGTAAGCAGTGAAAATGTTGAAGCAGATATTGAGAAAATGAAGAAGAAAGGGATAAAGCTGATTGATGAAGTGCCCAGGAGAGGTGCTCATGGAACAAAAATAGCTTTTATCCATCCGAAGGAGACCAAAATTCTTTTGGAACTCACTGAGGAAAAACATTAATATCTTTTTGGAGACTGTAAAATGGTAACAATCCAGGAAAAACTGGCAGATCTTAGATCCAGAAAAGAAAAAGGAAAATTGGGCGGCGGAGAAAAAAGAATTGCCGATCAGCACAAAAAAGGAAAGCTTGCAGCCCGCGAGAGGTTGACAATGCTTCTTGATGCCGGCAGTTTTGAGGAAATTGATGCTCTCCGTTGCGGAACGGCACCTGGAAGCTTCGTCGGCGATGGCGTTGTAACAGGTTACGGAACCGTTGAAGGAAGAAAAATCTTTGTTGCGGCACAGGATTTTACTGTTGCCGGCGGATCTCTTGGCAAAATCGTCGGAGAGAAGATATGTAAGGTTATGGATCTTGCATTGAAAGTCGGTGCTCCTTTTGTTGCGCTTAACGATTCAGGCGGTGCCAATATTCCTGAAGGTGTCCTTTCACTTAACGGATACGGCGAAATTTTCAAAAGAAATACTCTTGCCAGCGGTGTAATTCCTCAGATTTCGGCAGTTTACGGTCCATGTGCAGGCGGAGCGGTTTATTCTCCGGCACTCACAGATTTCGTTTTCATGACTGACACAAATTCGTATATGTTCCTTACCGGTCCTAAAGTTGTCAAAACTGTAACTCACGAAGATGTCACAGTCGATCAGCTCGGCGGAGCGATTGTTCATATGACAAAATCGGGTGTGGCTCATTTTGCTCATGCAACCGAAGAAGACAGTATCAAAGCTATCAGAAAACTTCTCTCGTATCTTCCATCAAATAATGCTGAAGAAGCTCCGGCTGTTGAATGTACCGATGCTTTTGACAGAATGGAAGAAGCTCTTAATTCAGTAGTTCCGATGAATCTGAACAAAGGTTATGACATTAAAGATGTTATTCACATGATATTTGATGACGGGCAGTTCTTTGAAGTTATGCCGCTTTATGCAATGAATATCGTTATCGGTTTTGCAAGGCTTAACGGCCGCTCAGTCGGTGTTGTTGCAAATCAGCCCAATGTTCTTGCAGGATGTCTTGATATCAATTCATCTGGCAAAGCAGCAAGATTCGTAAGATTCTGCGATGCTTTCAACATTCCGCTTATCACTTTTGTTGACACTCCCGGCTTTCTTCCCGGAACAGGACAGGAATACGGCGGCGTTATCAGACATGGTGCGAAAATGCTTTATGCCTACAGCGAAGCGACAGTTCCGAAGATCACGGTTGTTACAAGAAAATCAACCGGCGGCGCATATCTTGCGATGGCTTCAAAGAATCTGAGGACTGACCTTAACTATGCATGGCCTACAGCTC
Source organism: bacterium (assembly GCA_035354435.1). Classification (GTDB taxonomy): domain Bacteria; phylum UBP6; class UBA1177; order UBA1177; family UBA1177; genus JAKLDO01. The sequence continues at coordinate 6,731 of DAOQAY010000079.1, read as the reverse complement.
AGATCGCAGTTATGGGTGCAAAGGGAGCAATCGAAATACTGATGAAAAAAGAGCTTGATGCCGCTGAAGATAAAGAGAAATTCCTTGCAGAACAGGAAGAGCTTTACAATGAAAATGTTGCCAATCCTTACATAGCTGCGGCTAACGGTTACATTGATGATATTTTTGAACCGAAAACAACAAGGCCGAGACTTATCAAGGCTCTTGAAATGCTTGTTACCAAAAGAGATGATCTGCCTGCGAAAAAACATGGCAACATACCGCTTTAAGGAGGAATTATGTTTAAGTTTATACCAATGGATTCAATTGCCACAGGTGCTTTACAGGAAACAAATCCATGGATACTTCTCATTATAGGCATGGGCGTTGTAATTTCTTCTCTTGCACTCCTTGCGATTCTTATAAAGTTTTTTGCAATAGTGATGGGTAAAAAAGAGCAAAATAAAGCACAGATTTCTGTGTCTGCTGCCACTCCGGTGACTAGTGTTCCTACCGAGGATGACGAGGCGGTCGCAATTGCTTCCGCTTTATATCTTTATGCATCTGAACAGTCAGCAGTTCCGGCTTTGACGGACAGAGTACAGGTTTATAATATCAATCCATGGAATAATGCGGCAAAAGCAGAACAGTGTCTCAGATTTCAAAAATGGCAGTCAATTAAGAAGTGAGGATAAAATGAAAAAATATAATTTAACGATAAACAGCAAAAACTATAATGTTGAAGTTATTAATTTTGATGGAAAAAAAGCCTCTGTGTCTGTAAATGGCAAACCGTATGGTGTTGATGTGGCTTTTGAAAGCAATGAAGCAGTTGTGGCTGTTCCCAAGAGTACCGTTCCGAAATCTGTTGTTCATTCTGCTCCGGTATCAAAGCCGGCAGAAGTGTCGGTATCGGGATTTTGTGTCCGTGCACCAATGCCTGGTCTCATTTTAAAGATCCTTGTTAAAACCGGCGATTCTGTTTCAGCAGGTCAGAAAGTTATGTCAATGGAAGCCATGAAAATGGAAAATGATCTGAATACTTCAGTTGCAGGAACGATAAAGGATATGAAGGTGAAAGAAGGGGACAATGTCAGGGAAGGGGATGTGCTTATTGTAATAGGTTAATTCTGGCAGCTATCCAGCTAAATTTCTTTTGGAGAATGCTCATGCGTAGGATATTGTTATTTATTTTTGTTATTTCTTTTTATACATTGTTATTCGGTTATAATGCGAATGATCTGTTTGTTTCTGCAAAAAGCGGAACTAAAAGTCAGATAGAAATGATTATTCAGGACGGTGTTTCGATTGAAGTGAGAGATGCTGATGGAAACACTCCTGTTATTGCCTCGGCCATAGCAGGCAAAGATGAATTGGTGATATTCCTTCTGGAAAAAGGAGCTGATCTGCAGACAACTAACATTAAGGGCAGAACTGCACTTATGGAAGCTTCTTTAAATTCACAGTTAAAGGTTATCAGGGCGATTCTTAAAAAAGCAGGCAGCAATAATATCAATTTACAGGATGTAGATGGAAATTCAGCACTTATGCTTGCGTCATCAGGCAAGAACGCAGAGGCGATAGAACTGCTCATAGAAAATGGAGCGGATATCAATGCTCTGAATAATTCCGGTGAAAATGCAATATTGCTTGCCGCTAAATTTAACAATCGTGATGCAGCGGCTTATCTTTACAGCAAAGGGGGAATATTGCCCCGGCAGTATGAAAGTGCCTATTCATGGGTGATGGCACCTGAAAAAGAACAGGGTAATATCATTGTCAAGTATTTTAAAGATTTCCTTAAAACGACTTCTTTTCATCATTTTGCCTGGGGTAATCTAATAATGATTCTGGTAGGTATCTGTTTTCTTATACTTGCCATGAGATTCGGTTTTGAACCGCTTTTACTTATTCCGATTGGTTTCGGTATTATCATTGGTAATATTCCGGTTGCTTTCGGTGATGCAGTAGGTCTTTATGAAAAAGGTTCGGTGCTTAACTATCTTTACTTTGGAGTAAAAGAAGGTATTTATCCGCCGCTTATCTTTCTCGGTATCGGAGCGCTTACCGATTTTTCGTATATGATATCAAATCCGAAACTTATACTGCTTGGTGCCGGTGCACAGGTCGGTATTTTTGTCGCTCTTCTTGGAGCATACTATTTGGGGTTCAGTATTCAGGAAGCTGCATCAATAGGAATTATCGGCGGAGCTGACGGTCCCACGACGATTTTTGTTACAAGTAAAATGGCTCCTTATCTTATCGGTGCGACAGCGATAGCCGGATATTCATATATGGCTCTGGTACCTGTAATACAGCGTCCGATCATATATCTTATGACGACAAAGAAGGAAAGGCTCATAAGAATGGCATCACCCAGAAAAGTTTCAAAGATAGAAAAACTGATTTTTCCTGTTGCAACATTTATTCTCTGCTGTTTTATTGCTCCAGGCGCTCTTCCTCTTATGGGAATGCTTCTTCTTGGCAACCTTCTCAAAGAATCAGGATACACAGACAGGCTTGCAAAGACTGCCGGGAACGCTATGGTTGATATAGTTACAATACTTGTAGGTCTTTCTGTCGGTGCAAGTACTTCAGCAGAATATTTCCTTACACCGTCAACACTTCTGATAGTTCTTATCGGAGCAATAGCGTTTATTTTCTCGACAATAGGCGGTATCAGTATTGCGAAGATAATGAATCTTTTCCTGAAAGAAGGGAACAAGATAAATCCGATAATCGGTTGTGCCGGAGTTTCAGCAGTTCCCATTGCGGCCCGTGTCGCACATACAGTCGGTCGTGAAGCAGACCCTGAAAATCATCTGCTCATGCATGCAATGGCACCTAATGTTGCCGGCGTTATAGGTTCTGCCATAGCTGCGGGTATTCTTCTTGGATTGATACCTCACTAAACTCTATCTTTTCTAATTTACTTAATCATATTTAGGCATATACTTTCACAGTTAAATTTCTTTTTAAGCGAGGAGTTATGAAAAAAATTGTTCTGCTGATCGTTATGCTTTCTTTCAGTTCGGTTCTTTTTGCAGCCGGACCAAGAAAACAGCCTCTTCCTGCATGGAATGACGGAGTTAAGACAAAAGTTCTGCATAAAATGGATCTGAAAGTTCCGCTTACGCCTCCAGATCCTTCAAAAACCATTTATGTTCCTGCTGAATTCTCTTCAATGGAAGGAGTTCTTATTCAGGTTCCTGTGGGCTGGAATGAACTTTATCCATATTATTCCGAGATGATAAAAACCATAATTAAAGCAGGTGCTGTTCCTTATATTATTGCTGATTCAACTTACAGCTATCAGGGTCAGACTTATAATGATATTGAGGATATTACAGCTGAAGTGCTTGAACCCAACGGCATTGATGTGAATGCCGTAGTGTTCCTTGACTATGATTATGATGCCAACTGGACAAGAGATTACGGTCCATGGTACATCTATCTTGACGGTGAAAGGGCGATTGTGAACCATGAATATTATTCCGAGCGTACAAACGACAATGCCATCAACGGCAAACTTGCAGACAGATGGGGAGAAGAAATCTTTTCAACGGGATTATATACTGAAGGCGGAAACTTTATGACTGACGGTCTCGGAACATGCTGGGCTTCAACAGGTGTTGTTGAATATAATGTTACAGAAGCAGGATGGACCGAGTCAGATATTGACAGTGTTTACAAGGATTATCTCAACTGTTCGAACGGAATTTATCATCCGGTTTCTCTTCCCAATGAAGGAACAACGCATATTGATATGTATTCGAAAATACTTGACCAGAACACGATCATTGTAAGTTATTCGACGGCTGAACTGGGTGCGACTCAGGATGAAATAGATACTCTTGATGCCGCGGCGGAATTCTATGCAAACACACCGAAACCTGATGGCGGAGAGTGGAATATAGTAAGAATTCCAATGACTTTCGGCGATTATTCAGCTCAGGGCGATACTTGGAGAGTTCAGTATACACATACAAATTCAACTATTGTCAACGATTATGTCATTGTTCCGATATATGACAGAGGAACTGATGAAGAAGGTCTGAAGATATATCAGGATCTTCTGCCCAGACACCATATTGTGGGCGTGCTTTCCAACGACATGATCGTTTGGGGAGGATCAATTCACTGCACAACAATGCAGCTTCCTGTCAAAACTTTCCTTAAATGCGGTAACGGTGTAGTTGAAACAGGCGAAGAATGCGACACACAGTTCACAAACGGTGTTGAATGCAAAGACCTTGAAGGCTTCAAATCCGGACTTCTCAAATGCAACGCAGACTGTACTTATGACATTTCCAGCTGCAGTGAATCCGAAGTTATTCCTGACGAAGAAAATAATGACGGCGAAACAGCAGACGAAGAAATCTCGGATAATGAAACCGGTGACAACTCCCAGAGCGATGAGATCACAAACTCAGATGATGACACTATTGGAAATTCTGATGCCGACATATGGGCTGATGACGAACCGAATACAGACAGCAATAAGAAAAGCAGCGGCTGTTCAATTACTTTGATGTAGATATCTCTTGATTATCCTGACATTGCGTTTATTAACAACCGCATGAATGACGGGCAGGAACGAAATTCAGCTTTTATTTCAGCTTTAAACAGGCGCGTGGCGAGTGAATATTCCGTTCTGCTCGATTCGCTTTCAATACAAAACAATGTTGTTTTCAACTGGGGTTCATGGAAAGTTGAAGTTGATATGAACGATTTCGCCAGATCGATGGAAGAGATCGCAAATTATGAGAAGTCGGGCCGTATCGAAAGACCGAAAAGCCGTTTCGGTCACATAAGATTCCAGAAAATAAATGTTTTTTACTTTTTTTCGGTTCTTATTGCAATGGGCGTGTTCCACGCTGTTGTCTATCTTTATCCGGAGCTTGATCTTCTTCAAGCCGGCAGATCTTCGGCTTCTGCTATAACTGACGGAGCGTTTTTCAGAGCAATTACGGCTTTGACGCTTCACGCTGATATAAAACATGTGGCATCGAACATTTTCTTTGGCGGAATTGCGGTCTATTCTCTTTCAACGCTGATCGGAACCGGTTATGCGTGGTTTCTTTTCCTCATTTCCGGTTTTGCAGGAAATGTGTTTAATGCATATTTTTACGGAAGCGGACACAATTCAATAGGTGCATCGACAGCGGTTTTTGGCGTAGTCGGGGTTTTGTCGGGTTTACAGTTTTTTGAGAAGTTCAGAGAAAAGAAAATGAGGGCATGGGTTCCATTCGGTGCCGCTATAGGACTTCTTGCAATGCTTGGAACCAGTGAAAAAACCGATGTTCTTGCACACTTCTTCGGATTTCTATCTGGAATTCCTCTGGGTCTTATGGTTGGTAAAATATATTCAAAACATGAAATCGCAGGCAAATATTATCAGGCATTGTTCATGTTAGTTTTCTGGCTTGTGATTGCAATGAGCTGGATGATAGCTTTAATCGGTTAAGTTTTTCTTAATAAATTCAAGATATTTTCTGTATCTTTGATCATCGGTCTGACGCACTCCGCCTGAATAAAAAGTGGCTTCCGGTTTTAATGAATTTTCAGAAGCGGTTGATGATTTATCCCTGAGTATGTTTTTCAGATGTCTGACAGTTCCCGAATTTCCGTCGATTATCTGAATGTGTTCAGGTATCAATTTTCTGAAGTGTTTTGCAAAAAAAGGAAAATGAGTACAGCCAAGGACGATCGTGCCGAAATTCTGAAGATTGAAAGGTTGAAGCTTTTCTTTCAGATATGGCAGTATAATATCATCGTCAAAAACAAAATTCTCAGCAAATACAACGAGTTCTGGGAGTGCAAGCATGGTGACGACATTTCCTGTGTCAACTTTTGAAACGAGGTTCTGGAACTTTTCCTCAATTAGTGTGAGCGGAGTTGCTGTCACAAGTACCTGTTTCTGTCCGCATTTTTCAACAGCAGGTTTTACCGCCGGTTCCATTCCGATGACCGGGAAACTATATTTTTCTCTTATGGAATTTACTGCAATACTTGTTGCTGTATTGCATGCCATTACAAGCGCATCAACATCAAGACTTGCAATAAGATCGACAGCTTCCATTACAAGTTCTTTCACTTTTTCTTTGGACTTAGTGCCGTACGGAACATTTTTAGAATCATCAAAATAAATGAATTCAGCATTCTGAATTTCTCTCATCGCAGTGCTCAGAACGGTCAATCCGCCAACACCGGAATCAAAGAAAGCTATTTTCATGACCCTCTCCGTTAAATAACAGAACAGAATGTAGCCGATTTGGAAAAAAAAGAAATATTATGGTTTCAAAAACGGTTTTTTGAGGGTTTCTATTGAATTTCCATAGGTGGCATTGAGGCTTTCAACGAGTGACAGAAGATAATTTATCCTATTGAAGGATTTGTGTGTGAAATATCTGAAAAGTTCCTGTTTTTCTTCATGTTTATGTGCTACAGGAACAAAAAGAGCCATTCTATAGAGTATTGATGCCGCTTCGACAAAATAATTTGCGGAGTAATCAAGAAGGTCTTTATCCGGGTTCACTTTGATTATCTCAACAGATTTCATTACTTTTCCCACGCTTTCGAGTATCTGTTTTGTGATCTCAAGTGATTTGAGTTCTTCGGAAGAAAGAAGTTCTGTGACCATATCCCTGAAAAGTCCGCTTGTGATCCTCGGAATTGCTGCAACGACCTGAAGCTGAGTCGTTCCTTCATAAATATTTGTGATCCTCGCATCTCTGCTAAGTCTTTCGACC
>DAOQAY010000078.1:1939-13122 GCA_035354435.1 bacterium | reverse complement strand
TCGGGAAACCTGTAGTGTCAATACTTGCAACATTTTCAATTACAGCATTTTTCTGGGTTTCATCTTTAACTCTTGCTCTGAACCTGACCATAATAAGATCTTCGCAGGCAAGATAATCTGAATCCGCACCGCAGAAGTTGATTTTATCTGCAACTTTAAATCCTCCTTCAAGCGGAAAGCCGCCATTGTCAGGAATCTTTATCCAGCTGACAGCTTTTTTCTTTCCTTTTTCTGTGGTAAATTTATTTGCATATTCTGTCGATCCTGCAACATATTCCATACCTACAGGAATAGTATCCTTAACAATAACAGCCGGTGTAATGTCGTCGCCCCAGTTCTGAACTCTGATCGCAAAAACATGGTCAAGCTTGTTTTCGCACCATTTGCTGTCTGCATTCAACGGATCTACAGCAATGTTAGCTGGTGTACAAGCAACTTTTTCAGGCTGTCCCGGAATGTCAAATCTGGGAGCCTTTGTGTCAACAGACACCACCATATAATTTGTAATGACCTGATCCTGATTTGCTCCTATTCTGAGACCTATTCTTGTTCCGCCCTTGTTGAAGTGCGATGCATAGGAGCCGTCAGAAGCGGAATCCATGACAAAAGTATCGGCATCCATACTGTATTCTATTTTTTCGTTATCCCATACTGGCGGAACACCTCCGATACATGTCGGCACTACATCGTTCCACCCGTAAACAGAAGATATTGAGTTGTATATTTCAGTATAGTAAAGTGTTGTCAGACCATCAGAAATAAAAGCCTCAGGATTGCACTCATTGCTCAGAAGAAGCCAGCCGACCTGATCACCCTGAACCTGCAAACCTTCCGGGGGAGCCAGAGTTCCCTCCTCATCATATATCGATGCAAGATTCGGATCACCCTCGTGGGTATTGAGTGTTATTCTAACTTCTGGATCTGTCGGAAATTCAAAACCGGTAACATTTATCTCACTTTCTTCATACCAGTATGATTTAAAACCGTCATACAGATATATTTTCTTCGGGCTGATATCTTTTGAAGTGTAGATCATTACTATTGACCAGCCGGAAACCATGACAGTTTTATCAATATAAGCCGGATCCTCAGCACATTTTAAATCTTTCATCGTATAATTTCCATACAGCGAATATCCATCATATTCAAGACCGAGAGCACGGCCTTTATCATGAATTGATTTGAAAAAATCTGTTATATCAACTCTGTATGTAAAGTAACTAAATTGAGGTTCGTCAATGTCTTTGAAAGCATCAAATTCGAAACCCTGAGCTTCTGAAACTTTATATGCCTTTTTGCCTTTGATGACCTGATTTTCTGTTATTTTCCCATCTTCTGAAACAAATGAGAGCGTCACTTCATTGTCTGTAGGGTCATTCGCTTCGGCAATTGGAACCGCTCCCGACCAGACAAGAAAAGCTCTTGCAACAAAAGCGTCAGACGGCGTATGAGAAGCATCAAGAGTATAAGTGCTTCCTGTAGCCTCATCCATACATGTATCGGCCTGAGGATTGCCAGAATCAGCCTTGAGATTTTCAAGAAGGGTCTTGAACATAACATGATATCCGTAAGCTCCGTCCTCCCATTTCAATTCTTCATTTCTGTAAACAGAAACATTGGGACCGATAGCTTTGGCTCCGAGAAACAATGGAGCAAAATACACAGCCAGAAGCAAAATAAATAAATTTCTGTACATCGCACACCTCAAAATAACTGTTGAAAGCATTTACAACAACACAATGGCTTATGATAAACAATCATCATTTTTTGTCAATCACATAAATAAAAATTAATCAACCAATATAAGGCTGCATCCGCCTTCATCATCAGAAACGACTTCCCCTTCTGATGGTGCCGGATTGCAGTCACTGTCTGTTTCGTCACAACTGTATTTAAATTCTTCAGTACTTACTGGAAGTCCGGCAATCTGTTTGAAAGACGAAAGTGCAACATCATTTTCACTGATATAAAAAAGAGTTGTCTGCCCGTTATAAAATTCAATATCGGCTTTTATCACAAGAAATTTCTCCTCACCTTCTGACACAGAAAGTTTTACGGAAGGAATAGTAAATTTTATAAGCTGCACCGGCATCTGGAAATCAGCCTGTTCAGAAATAAGTTCGTCACCATCACCGTCATTGTCGGAATCTATGTAAAGCTGCATTTTACTCACACCGTTGCCGAATGATGCTATAGTTCCGTTCATCCTAACAGAAATACTGTTTACCGAATTATCACCTTCAAGCGATTTTATTCTCATATTCATTACTGTCTGTTCTTTGTTCATTTCTCTCCATGATGGAGCAGAAGGAAAATATTTCCCTGATGTAAAAAGGAAATATCCCGCTTCAGGTTCAAATGCAAATCTCGGCAAAGCAACTCTTTCCGGAACTGAAGTTACCACTACAGAACCTGACTTACCTGCATTTAATATAAGTATTTGAACATCCGATCCTTGGAATGGTTTGAACTCTATACCGAAATCCCATATTTTCTCAACTGCCTGAGACATAGAAAAGTCGCCGACGACCATAAAATTCTCTGTAACATTCATTTTGTATGATGCGCTTTTTTTATCAATCTCAAACTTGATCTTGCTCTTGGTTTCAGAAATATTAGATGAAATAACTTTTTCGGAACTGTCAAAAACGCCGTTTCCGTTTTTATCATAGACAAGTCTGATATTGGACGGTTCTATCAATGTACTTGAGAGGACAAGTGTAGCATTAAGTTCTTTAAAAAGAAAATATTTACCTTCATCACCACCGTTGTAGGCATCTACCGCAAGTTGTCCAAGAACAACATTTTGAGCAGGATGTTCAACAAATATTTTTTTTGAACCGAGAGAGTTGGGGTTGTTCTTGCCGGCAGTCACGGTAACTACGGCATAACTTGAAAAAGCGTCCGTAGTTAAAATACAGACATTGCTCTTACACTCCATTCCTTCTGAACAGTCATCTACGCTTTCACAGCTCCAGTCAGCTCCTGCAGCGAGCGAAGGAATAAAAATAAAGATAAACACAAATAAAAGATTTTGCATCATTGGTCTCCGAACACTAAATCAACACCGGAGTGATACTACATATTGAAAGCTTTTTGTCAAAAATTGATCTTAAAAAAATGTGTTATGAATTTTTTCTGAAAGCTGACAGTCCTTTAACTAACCCCAAAAGAAGAATAAATGCAATAACAAGAGCCATGGTTCTATCTGTCTGATCTACACTTACAATAGAACATTTGCATCCATCAGAGCCAGCCGGTGGCTCAGGACAGACATCGCCTTCTTTACATTCAAAAGCAAATTCCTTTGATTTGATAGGAAGCTCAATTACTGCGGCAGATGAATCTGAAACCTTAACTCCGGCATTTGGTATTTCAATCTTTCCCGCCATAACAGTTCCATCTGATTTTTTAACCATGTCGAAATCAACATTAACAACAAGATATTTTTCTTCTCCCGGAGCATAAGCCAAAGGAGAACTGAAGTTCTCAAAAACTACTGAATTGGTAGCCACATCAAAGCTTGTCATTTCAGCTACTTTAACATTACCTATGCCGTCTTTATCACTATCTATCCAAAGTGAAACACCTTCTATACCGTTCTTTTCACCGAATTTCACATAGCCTCCGCTCACAGGAATTTTTACTGTAAATTTGGTGATACTGTTGGCATTGGTAACAGCTTTGGTTTTCAACTGTAATACCGGAATATTGTTGTTCATAGTATCAATTCCGGGGACGACTGCATCTTTAGAACCCACCGTTACAATGAAAAAATTGCCTGTCGGTTCAAGCATGAATTTAGCGAATTCAATGTTCCCGGCAGAAACCATCGTTGTTCCCTGATCGCTTATCGAAATAGAGGATTCAGATTCGATATAAAAATTAAAAGTAGTATTTCTGAGAATATCTTCGGAATTGTAATCAATTTTGGTTCTGATAAGGAAATAGTTCAGTGTCTTTCCTTTGTATTTTTTCTTGTCTTCTATCTTTTTGTTATTAATGAAAAATTTAACATAATTTGTCGTAACTTCATTTGTAGCAATTACCGGATCTTCCGCATCAGCAACTCCGTTACCGTTAACATCATATATCAATTCGAGCTCTTTGAACGAGAAGTTTTTGTCATTGTCGGTATTTATATGAATTTCAACAGCATCAAGATTAAAATACTTATCTTCTGCACAGTTATTAACCATGAGTGTGAACTGACCGACTATCAAAGGTTCTCCGTCATTATCTTTCGGCACGATGATCTCTGTTCCTTCAGACTGCGGAGAATTCTTTCCGATAGCAAAATCGGCTGTTGAATTGAAACAGATCTTTGCCGGATCATCATTACAGTGACAACCGTCACATAAAGTGCCTTCTGTGCAGGTATCAGGATTGTCTTTACATTCACAGACGATATTGGTTCCGCCGCACATTTTCTGTGTAGGAGAAGAACACTCTGTATCAGTAACACATTTTGTAGGATTAAGCCTCAAAGGATAGGAAAGATTGGTCTTATAGGCTTCTTCACTTTTCTTATCTTTTATTGTAGCCATATTGTTGAAAACCCAGTTCTTTGCAGTTCCGACTTTGGGTTTGACCTTATATCTTATCAGAACAGTATCTTTGCATGACCAGGTGCTCTGATCACAATTAACCATTTTTGCACTTACTTTAAAACCTGTCCCTGAGAGAGGAAACACATTTCCAGTCTTGTCAGGAATTACAGTCCAGTTATCATAAGTATCAGTATCGGCAAGATAATGTGTCGCCATTTCTGTTGTTCCGGGAATATATTCAAGCTGCTTATCAAGTTCATCAGTTACGACTATATCTTCGGCATCTTCATCGCCCCAGTCCTGAACTTTAATAAAGTAATAAAATTCTCTTCTATTAGTGTCAGCTCCACAGTAATAGTCAGCTACTTTACCGTCGTCGTTTGAAGGGCACGCACAGAAGTGTTTTTCTCTGTCAAACGGGAAATTGAGTTTGGATTTTGTCGTATCACTCGCCTCCGCCGGGATGTCAAAGTTTGACCCCTTGTTATCAACAGAAAGAACCATGAAGTTTGTGAATATTGCATCCTGATTGACAGAAAGCGTGACATCCATTGCCGTATTCCCTTTCTTCAGATGTTCCTGAAGATTGATATTCTTTTCACTGTCAAGTAAAAAGGTGTCAACATCAATACCGAAATTCAAACCCGTGCCATCTGTCCCGGAAACACACTTAATCTGATCTTCTTCAGCCGCATCAGGATTCCAGTTTACAATAGATGATTTTGAATTGAACACCTCAATGTATGTTCCCATAAGCGGGTTACAATCATTATAAAGTCTGAACTTACTTGTAGCACCAGCACCCTGAAGGAAAATTCCCTCGGGAAAAGAAATTGTGGGATTGACTAGCTTAGGATCACCTTCCGCTATCATTGAAGTAAGACGGACAACAGGATTTTTCGGAAGTTCGAATCCACTGACATTTGCAATAGATTTATCAGCTTGAACAAATGCAAGTCCATTATAAAAGTATATTTTCTTTGGTCGAATATTCTTTGAACGATAGACAAAAAATACCGCCCATGAACTCACCATTGTTGTTTTACAGCGATAAAAGTCATGCTCCGTGCAATCCAGATCGCTGAATGTATAGTCGCCGTAGAAAATATTGTTTTCATCTTTTTCTGCGGCAGCGTTTTCTTCAACTATTTTTGTGAAAAAGTCTGTTATATCTGCACGATATGTAAAATAACCCAGATTCTGATCGTGTAGTGTTGATCCCATGTTAGTTTCAGAGCAATCGGTTACAACATCTGCAGTAAAAGTAATACTTTCAAATTCAAAGGTTTTTTCGGTGTCTTCATCACCATCACTCAGAAGTTTACCGGTATCGCCTACAGTAACAACCTGTTCATAGCTGATCGGATTGTTTGTGCTTTGTGTGAATTTCAACTTGACACTGTTATCAGTCGGCTGGTCAAGCTTGGTAGGATCCATAGCACCCATCCACACAAGATAAGCTTTTTCAATTATCGCATCTTCAGGAATGTGGAAATTGGTCAGAGTGAATGTGCTTTCAGGAACACATGTGTCGCCCTGCGGGTTTTCAGGATCATCGTCAAACATTGTTATCTGATTATCAATATTAGAATTGAACATGACGAAAAAGTCCTGTCCGCCGTCCTCCCAGCTTTCATACGGCTCGCCGCCGATCATCTTTCCATAGATTTCCGCACTCAGAGAAGAAAAAGAGAGTGCTAAAATAAAAAAAGCCGCAAATCTCAACTTAAACATGTTTCCTCCTACTTCCCATATCTTACTGTATTTCATCCTTACTTTAAGAATCCCTTCACGCAAACACTATTGCAGGATTCTATTTGGAAATCTATAAAAAAGCAAGCTAAAATCAGAGACTTCGATATTTCTCAAGACCTTTTTTCAGGATCATCATTGCCTTGGCTGTTTTCTGTTCATTGAGGACAAATGCTATCCTTGCTTCATTTCTTCCAAGACCGGGAGTTGAATAAAATCCTTCAGCAGGAGCAAGCATTACAGTTTCGTTATCAACATGGAAATCTGTCAGAAGCCAGATAACGAAATCTTCAGCATTTTTGACCGGAAGCTTGATTATTATATAAAAAGCACCATTCGGTATTCTATATTCCACACCTTCCATTTCTGCAAGTGCTTTGACAACAACATCCCTTCTTTTACGGTATTCACCTACCACCTGTTTGTAATAATCTTCGTTAAGATCGACCGATTTGACAGCCATGATCTGATCTATTGTCGGAGGACAGAGCCTTGCCTGACCATAAGCAAGCGCCGCCTTCATTATGTCACAGTTGTAACTTATGAAAGCACCGATCCTCGCACCGCATGAGGAAAATCTTTTCGAAATAGAATCCATCATGACAACTCTGTCTTTCGCTTCTTCAAAACTAAGCAGACTTTCATGTTTATCATCGCTGAAAATGAACTCTCTGTAAACTTCATCTGCAAAAATGAAAAGATCTTTTTTTATAGCAAGTTCGACTATCTTGGCAAGCTCATTTCTCGAATAGACTTTTCCAGTCGGATTGTTCGGATTGCAGATCATTATCGCTTTTGTTTTGTCAGTAACAAGCTTTTCGATCTCGCTCACCGAAGGAATTTTCCAGTCATTCTCCAGTCTTGTTGTAATCGGAACCACTTTGACATCTGTGGCGGTCGCAAAACCGTTGTAATTTGTGTAGAAAGGTTCCGGAATAAGCACTTCATCACCTGCATTAAGGCAGACTGTGAAAGCCATTATTATCGCTTCGCTTCCGCCGGTGGTGACTATTATGTTTTCCCTTCCGAGCTTGATATTGTGCTTTGCATAGTATTTAATAAGTGCATCCTGATATTCAGGAATTCCCTGACTTGGACCGTAACCTATTATTTTTGTTCCTATATTCTTGAGGACTTCCAGCATCTGAGGCGGAGTTTCGATGTCAGGCTGACCGATATTAAGATGATAAACGGTCCTTCCGGCGGCCGCAGCCCTGTCATCGTAAGGTTTCAACTTTCTGATCGGTGACGGAGGCATCGCCTTTCCTCTGATTGAAATAGATCTCATATTTTTTCCCCTATACAAAAAATTATAAAAAAACCTGCCAAGTCGCCTTCTACACTCTGCAAAATTTAAAATCAAGAAAACATCGAAAAATGTTTGGGGGTATTTGCCGGACAAATAAGTTGAAATTTCACAAATCAATCACCGTTACAAAGCCGTCTTTCTGTCCTGATTGAAAATTCATTTTGTAATCCACTTTTGAGAAAATTCATCTGTTTCATCAATCTGAAAAATCTTTGTTTTTGCTGAATTTCTTGTTTTCATCAGGAATCTTGGATAATTATTGTTTTCATTCCCAAGGATTTTGCAGCTATTTGTATCTATACCAATATTAATTCCTACGCCTTTATCAAGAAGATGTTGAACATCTTCATCATCTTTTAACAGCGGATTTGAACACAATCCTATTGTAGGGGGAAAATAATCATTTTCATTCATATAATTATTCCAAAATGAACTATTGCAAAACGCTCCATTTTTATCACAGTTTTCTCTGAATCCTTCTGCATTATCAATATGATAAGTGTTATCGACATAAGTTGAAAGATATAAAAGATTTGAATAATATTCTGTCCCGCCCGAGCCGTTTTCATTATAATCCTGAACATATTCGTCGTATCTGTTTTCATTTGGAAAACCCGCCAAAGCAATATGTTTCAACCCCGAAATCCACAAATAATTACGACTACTCATATTGCGGATATCCAGCTCTGTGAGATTCGGCATTTTTCCAATCGGATCATATCTTTTGTCATCAAAAGGAACTTTATTTATGTAATTTTCTGAGATGTAAAGCAATTTGAGATTGCTCATTCCATTTAAATATTCCAGATCTTTCATTTCAATTCCATATCCGTAAACATGAAGAGAAGTCAGAGATGGAAAATGATCAACCAGCTTTCCATCAAAAATCGTACTGTCAATCCAGAGGGTGGTAACATTCGGAAGAACCGGAAAATCAGAGAGTTTCAGCTGTCTTGCCTGTTTTTCGTCATTAGTCAAAGCTCCTATTTGCAGATTTCTCAAATCCTTGAGATCGACAAGATGCTCAAGCCCCTTTATTTCGCAACTTCCTGGATATAGTGTCAAATGTGAAATACCGCTGTTTTGAGAAAAAACGGAAAGATCAACCGGACATTTATTATTCAGTGTTGCATTCTGTCCAAAAGAAATTACCACTATTCTCAGTCTCTTAAAATTTTTCAGAAAATCAAGGTTCTGCGGATAATCACCTTTTATAAAATCAAAATTTATACTTTCAATATGATTTTCAGAACTCATTTTTTCCAAAAATTTATAATTATACCTGCTTAATTCAAGACCGAGAAATAGAAGTTTTTTCAACTCAAGTAACGGAGTAAAATCAAAAGCTGCCGAGTCATATTCGGTCATGTGTAAATATTGAAGATTTTTACATTTCGCAATTTCAGTAATTTCCAAGGTTTCGTAGGGTTGAGAAATTTCCATTGCTCTTAAATTCGGGAGACATTTCATATTGTTTAAACGCTGGATCTGAATTAAATTCATTTTTGTAACATTTACAAGGTCTTCACCAGTAAAATCCGACTTGCCAACTGCTTCTGTTACAGCCTTATGCAGCACCGGATCATCAAAAACAACGGTGCCGTCACAATAACAGTATCCTGTTTCACCGCACTTCATTCCTTCATCACATTCTTCATCTTTTTTACAATTCGGCTCTGGAAGATAATACTCATCAGCAACCGGCATTTTATCTGGATAATCTGAATGCAATCTTTCACAATTGAGTCCATAATGACCTCTGTTACACATACAGTTCAAATCTTCTATTTTTTCGGTATATGCTATGTCTCCTTTTCTTGGAATTTCGTGTCTGACACTGAAAGCAAACGAATTTCCATTGCAGAATATATCATTTCCATCCAATCCATGAATGCACTTTCCTTTATATCTGACAACAAAATCCTCAGATCTTTTACATTGGCATTCTTTGTATGGATCACAAAATTCATTTTCAGGACAGTCAGCATCTTTTGCGCATTTCACAACCGGCGCAGTATACCACTGATCCTCATCTTTGACTTCCCCTGATTCATCTGAATCAGTATCAAACTCATCTGCATCTACAGCTTCAGCTACTTGATCGCTATCATTTATCAGGTCTGAATCTTGCTCTTTCGAGGTGTTCTCTTTGCAGGAAACAAAAACAACAATAATTATGACCAGCCAAAACAGTTTCTTAATGTGTCCCTCCGAAAAAAGGGGTTGAAATTATCAACCCCCAAAATAAAAAAATCTACTCGGAAACCAGATTGTAAAGATTCATTCCCCCATCAAGAACAGTCAATTCATAAATTTTTGCAGTTAACAAATATTCCAGCATCTTTTCAACTTCACCAAATTCTTCAAGTTTATAACCATTTATTGCAATTATAGTCATTCCATTTAAGACCACATTATATTCGTCTATCTGTTTTTCATCGATTTTTTCAACAGTTAAACCAGCAATATCACCATCCGAAAATCTATCAAGTCTGAGAGATGTTGAATAATCTTCTTCATTCTTATCTGACGAAGATTCAAATATTTTTTTGAACACTCCTTCAAAAGAATAGACTGATATTTTTTGAGCAAGTCTCAAATCAATATCTTTAATGAAATCGTTTTCTCCATTGGCTTCTTCTAAAGGCTCTGTTTTTTCAATCGTGGCAGATTGGTTCGCCCCTGTGCCCTTTGTCAAACTAATCTGGAAATCACGGAAATCACTTGTTCCTGCTGTGCTTTCCCAGTAATAAACATACCCATTGGGAGTCCACATTCTATGTCTTTTTTCAACCTTTTTATGTCTAAGAGTGACACTCCAGTTTGGATCGGTTGTCACCCAGTTAACATCACCATTTCTTATATCGGTTCTGCTTTCAGATGTATATGTGGTGTTTCCAGTGGCGAAGTTATATACAGAATACCACCTAAGATCAGACCACTCGTAAGGCCAAAGCTCATAACCTTCATCTCCCTTGTAATTATACCACGCCTCTGACCAAAGATAATGAGAATCAATATCAATCCGGTATATATCATACTGTTTATTCAGGTTCTGATCTTTCCATACCCAGCACGATCTAGCATTTGAATTCTCTGTCCTGCACGGAACAGACGAAGCGCTTACAGTAACTTTATTGTTTGCATGTCCATTTATATAGCAGGTGTATGGATCGCCCCAAGGAAGAATTCCTCCGCAACTATTATCTACAAGACATATCCAAGGATAAATTGCATCCATTTCACTATTAGGAACTTTATACCATGTCGCCCCTTCTTTCCAATAAACTTCCACAAACAAATAATCCAGATCATAAACGCCATCACAGGGAAAATCTGGATTATCATTAACTGCAAAAACCGGAACGGACACTAACATCAGAAACAGAATCATAATCAACTTCTTCATATTTAACTCCTCAAATTAACTAACTAAAACCTTGTAATTTAAAAAGAACCGTCTGTCCGGTATGCTTCAAGGAGGATGACCGCAAATCGTTTTTGAAAGAGAAACGGTATGAATGAATGAATGAATGAATGAATGAATGAAGCAATTTTCATGCCTGTAAATC
>DAOQAY010000078.1:0-1839 GCA_035354435.1 bacterium | reverse complement strand
ATGAATGAATGAATGAATGAATGAATGAATGAAGCAATTTTCATGCCTGTAAATCTTTCCATTCGATTAATCATCAATGTTCTCTCAAATATTTTTTCCGGCAACAGGCAGAATTTAACTCCAATTAGTGATAGTGTCAATTTTTATTTTCAACCAGTTTGTTTCATTTTTTAACATTTTTACAACCTTCAATGTTTATGGGTTTATTTCTATAAAAATAATTCATTCTTCAGAAAATTCGCTATAATGCCCCGAATCATGGAGGAGTGATGAGCAATCCGAAAAGATCGGAAATAATAGGAACAGATAATCTGACACCTTTGATGTTCAGGCTGGGATGGCCTATCATGCTTGCCACACTGCTTGAAACCCTGTATCAGCTTGCAGATACTTTCTGGCTTGGTCGGCTTGGCGGCGAGCAGAGCGGAGATTCTGTCGCTGCACTTCAGATAGCATTTCCTCTTTTGTGGTTTTTCGCCTCGGTTTCAGCAGGTTTTGCAACAAGCGGAACGGCTCTTGTAAGTCAGCACACCGGAGCAGGTGATAAGAGCAGAGCTGACATTGCCGCAACTCAGATCATTTCGTTTTCGACCATAACAGGTCTTTTCATTGCCTTTGCAGGAGTGTTCGCAACACCATATCTTATGCCGTATGTGACTACAGACAAGGCGATTTCCTCTACAGCTGTATCATATCTTGTCTGGCTTTTTCCCTGTACTCCCTTTCTTTTTATAAATTCAGCGTTCCGGATACTTTCAGCTGCCGCCGGAGATACAAAAACCCCTTTAAAAATAACCCTCATCGCAAATATTATAAATGTAATTATCGACCCGTTTCTGATCGTGGGTTTCGGACCGATCCCTAAAATGGGAGCGGCAGGAGCAGCGGCGGCAACAGTTATCAGTACTGCTATGGCATCCATTGCTGTCTTTGTTATTTTAATAAAAGGTAAGACCGGAATTTCACTCGATTTTAAACACATACTGCCGGAAAAGAAGTGGTTTTCCAAAATAATCGGCATTGGGTTCCCTGCGGCTGTCGGTCATAGTGCCGAATCGCTTGGATTCATTGTTCTGATGGCGATAATCGCTAAACTTCCGGATGCCAGAAATGCACTGGCGGGATACGGTATCGGAAACAGGCTCACCAGCTTTATATTTATTCCGGCACAGGGTCTCGGACAGGGTTTATCAACAATTATTGGACAGAACCTCGGTGTCAATCAGTTCGACCGGGCAAAAAAATGTGCGATCGAAGGAACAAAATTGATCTCCGCCACTATCGCAATTCAGATAGCATTCGTACTTCCTTTCCGAGAATCGTTTATAGCACTTTTTATTCCTCACGACAGGGCTGTCATCGAATCCGGCGCCCATTTTCTGCTTATTTTCGGACTTTCCATCCCGTTTTTCGGAATTATCAGAGGCATTACCTCAGCATTTAACGCCGCAGGAACCAACATTCCTGCTATGATAGTAGGATTTTCAAGACTCTGGCTTTTCAGAATTCCTTTAAGCTGGATAGGCGGATTCACGCTTGGTCTGGCATCGACAGGGGTCTGGACCGGAATGGGTCTGAGCAATGTACTTGCCGCCGCTGTCGCATTGATCCTGTTTGCCAAAGGAACATGGCTGAAAAACATCACAGAAGACAAAAACAAATAAATTGACTGACAGGGTTTGATACTATATAAGTCTTACTTGACCTTTTGGTTTTATGTTGATTTAATTGACTTTTTATAGGAGTTTTCATGAGACTTGCTGACATTATCATTTATGCCGGTATACCGCTATTAAGTTTAGCCCTGATATATATTATCTGGGGGTATGTAAAAGGTTT
>DAOQAY010000077.1:0-13198 GCA_035354435.1 bacterium | reverse complement strand
CTCTTCCAGGGATTTCCTGCCGAAATTCTTTGTTTTAAGCATTTCCGCTTCGGTTCTCTTCACAAGTTCTCCGATATAACGGATATTTGCATTCTTAAGACAGTTGTTGGACCTGACACTGAGATCAAGCTCATCAATAGTCTTATAAAGGTTCATATTGACTTCAACATGAGAATCAGAAGAGTTGAAATCATCTTTATCATCGATTGAGAAACTGATGAAAAACTTGGTGTGTTCTCTGAGGATCATAGCAGAATATGCAAGTGCATCTCTCGGAGAAAGAGAACCGTCAGTTTCAATATCAACGACAAGTTTATCAAAATCAAAATTGTTTTTCACTCTTGCGTTCGACACTTTGTAGTTTGCTCTCACAACCGGTGAAAAGAATGAATCCACTGGAATATATCCTTCACTGAAAATATCCTGATTATGCGATTCGGAAGGAACATAACCCCTTCCTATGCCGATAATGAGTTCCATTTCGAAATCGACGCCTTCATCCATTTCAAAAAGTTCAAGATCTTTATTAAGGATCTTCACTCCGGCGGTTTCAGCAATATCTCCTGCTTTTACAGAACCTTTTACATTTTTTCTAAGAACAAGATAGTGAAGCTTATCTTCATGTGCAACAAACCGTATCTGCTTAATATTCAGGATAATATCAACAACATCTTCCTTAATACCGGGAATAGTTGCAAATTCGTGCTCGACACCTTTAATTTTAACACCGATAACTGCAGCACCGCGGAGACTTGAAATGAGAATGCGGCGAAGAGAATTACCGAGTGTAATTCCATAACCCTTCATGAGAGGTTCACAGACAAAACGGGCATATGCACCGTCAGCACCCTGCTCTACAACCTTCACATCTTTGGGCATGATCAATGTTTTCCAATTGGCTCGATACATCTAAACTCCCCCTGTTACTTAGAATAAAGCTCGACTATGAGATTTTCCTTCACATCTTCGGTAATATCTTCTCTTTCGGGAAGACGGACAACCTTTCCTGACATTTCGTCTTTATTAAGCTCAAGCCATGATGGAACAGATACTCTTTCACCTGCACCTTCAAGTGTTTCCTTGAATATTTTGGAATTTTTGCTTGTTCCCTTTACTGCAACAACATCACCTTCTTTAACGATAAATGAAGGAATATCGGTTGCAATACCGTTTACTGCAAAATGCCTGTGGTTGATAAGCTGTCTGGATTGCGCTCTGCTTGTGGCAAGACCGAGACGGTAAACAACATTATCAAGTCTGCATTCAAGCATTCTCAGAAGATTGGTGCCTGTCGCACCCTTTTTAAGATCAGCACGGTCGTAAAAAATGCCGAACTGTTTTTCGAGCATTCCGTATACAGCCTTAGTTTTCTGTTTTTCTCTGAGCTGAAGTTTGTACTCGGTTACTCTTTTCTTGTCTTTCCCATGATTTCCAGGACCGTAAGGTTTCCTTTCAAAGGAGCATTTTTCGCTGTGACAGCGTTCGCCCTTGAGAAAAAGTTTAGCACCTTCTCTTCTACAGATCTTACATTTCGCTTCTTTGTACTTAGCCAAAGCTTCCTCCTTTTAGGTAAGTAAAAGTTTACACCAAATAATATTAAACTCTTCTTTTCTTCTTAGGACGACATCCATTATGAGGAATGGGAGTTATGTCCCTGAGAAGAGTAACATTATAACCTACATTAGCAAAGCCTCTGATAGCGGCTTCTCTGCCACTGCCAGGACCTTTAACGAATACACTCAATGTTCTCAAACCGTATTCCTGCGCTTTTTTACCGGCATCTTCCGCAGCCATCTGGGCAGCATAAGGAGTACTTTTTTTACTTCCTCTGAAACCCTTCATTCCTGCGCTTGACCATGAAAGCACATTGCCGCTGACATCAGTAATAGTAACAATAGTATTATTGAAACTGCACTGAATATACGCCAGACCGGTCTGAATATTCTTTTTAACTTTCTTTTTCTTATCAGGTGCCATCTCTATCTCCTACTTTTTCTTTTTCATAAGGTTACGTCTCGGACCTTTTCTTGTCCTGGCATTAGTACGAGTTCTCTGACCCCTGCACGGAAGACCTCTTCTGTGCCTGCGACCTCTGTAACTTCCAAGATCCATAAGGCGTTTTATATTCATTATAGTATCTTTTCTAAGATCACCTTCAACCTTATAGTCCTGATCAATAACGGCTCTGATCCTGATAGCGGTTGCATCATCAACATCATCGCTTTTTGTGTTTTCGTCAAGACCTGCCTTTTCCAATATTTGTTTTGCGCTCGTTCTGCCTATACCATAAATATAGGTCAAAGCAATCGCCATTCTTTTCTTCCTCGGAAGATCTACTCCTGCGATACGAACCAACTGTCACCTCCTGACTTCTATCTTGAGTTAAAATTAGCCCTGTCTCTGTTTATGTTTAGGATTTTCACAGATAACCCTCAAAACACCTTTTCTCTTAACGATCTTGCACTTTGTGCATATTTTTTTTACAGAAGCTCTAACTTTCATCTCTTTCTCCTATTCAATTCGCGTTATTTTTCATTCTATGAACAATTCTTCCTCTTGTGAGATCGTACGGGGACAATTCAATCTGCACTTTATCTCCGGGAAGTATACGAATGAAATACTTTCTCATTTTACCTGATATGTGAGCAAGAACCAAATGTCCATTTTGAAGTTCAACACGGAACATTGCATTCGGCAATGTGTCAACTATTGTTCCTTCAACTACTATCCCTTCTTCTTTAGCCATACCTTGCACACCCTATACAAAAAAACATGTTGAATCTAGTCGTATTGCTGAATTTTTCAAATAAAAACTGGCACATATAGATAACTTTTCGAATTTCCTGCGGTTTTTCATGTTAATTTCAACACCACAACTTTTAAAAAACACCCCTTTACCGCTTTTCAGTCTATTAACAGACATCTGAGATCAGCCTCTCCTGCTTTTTACGAGTGATCCTTTCCCACCGATGGAGAATCCTTCATAATTGTTGTTGATAAGGTAGCTCTCGATTTGAGATGCCATATCCATTGCGACACCCACAACGATCAGGATAGATGTACCGCCCATACTGTAGAAAGGCAGTCCCATTTTATTTCTGAAAACATCAGGAAGTATGCATATAACCGAAAGATAGACTGCACCACCGAAAGTAATCCTTGAAAGAACCGTATTAATATAATTGACCGTCTCTTTGCCGGGCCTTATTCCTGGGATATATCCACCCTGTTTGTTTATATTCTCAGCCACATCTTCAGTTTTAAACTGAACAAATGTGTAGAAATATGCAAAGAAAGTTATAAGAACAAGATAAAGAAAATTATACAACCAGCCACCCGGATGCATCCAAGTCTGCATTGGACCCATATCAAACTGAAAAAAACTTGATATTGTTGCAGGAAAAACAAGCAGTGCGCTTGCAAATATAGGAGGAATAACTCCGGATGTATTTATTCTCAAAGGAATATGCGATGTCTGTATTTTAGTTCCGCCGGCAACTCTTCTTGCATACTGAACAGGAATCCTTCTTTGCGAACTTTCGACAAAAACAATAAGTGCAAATGCAGCAACCATAATTAAGGCAAATATCAACACTTGGTGAGGCTTAATCATCTGTTCACTGAGGTATTGACCCATCTGGAAAAACATATTGGGAAAACGGGCGACAATGGATGCGAAAATAATAAGAGAAACACCGTTACCTATTCCTCTGTCAGTTATCTGCTCTCCGAGCCACATAAGGAAAAGAGTTCCTGTAGTCAAAGTGATAACTGTAATTATTCTGAAAAACCAGCCCGGGGTGTTGACAACAACTTCACCTGAAGGACCGTTAAGACTTTCAAGAAATTTAGCCATCATAAAACCCTGGAAAACACAAAGAAGAACCGTTCCATATCTTGTGTACTGGGTGATCTTTCTATAACCCTGATCGCCATCTTTCTGCAATTCACCAATCTTTGGAACAACAACTGCAAGAAGAGACATGATAATTGAAGAACTAATGTACGGCATAATTCCCAGAGCAAAAATTGATAAATGCTCAATCGCTCCACCGGCAAACATATTAAAAAGACCAAGCAGCGTGCTGGATCCTTTAGCCGACATGATTTTTGCCATTACAGTTCTATTTACACCAGGTGTGGAAACAAAAATTCCGAGTCTGTAGATCGCAAGGATCATCAGTGTGAACAGAACTCTCTCTCTAAGATCGGGAATTTTGAAAATGTTTTTTAAAACCTTACTAATCAAGATTGATCTCCTCTGCTTTTCCACCAGATTTTTCTATTGACTCTTTAGCTCCCAAAGTAAACTTATGAGCTTTTACTGTAATCGACTTGGTCAATTCATATCTGCCGATAATCTTTACGACATATTCCTTACCTTTATAAAGTCCGGCTTCTGCAAGTTTGTCCAGATCCACAACAGTTCCTGCTTCGAAATTTTCAAGGTATCTTATATTAATCTCACAAACACCCTTTGCCCATTTGTTAAAGAAACCTCTTTTGGGGATTCTTCTATTGTATGGCATTGTACCGCCTTCAAAACCTCTTCTTACACCGCCACCTGAACGGGATTTCTGACCTTTGTGGCCTTTACCTGCAGTACTGCCTGTTCCACTTCCGTCACCTCTGCCTATTCTTTTTCTGGACTTCTGTCCTTCAGGCTTTTTTAATTCGTGCAGCTGCATATAATCACTCCTTTTCTTTTAACTGATAATTTTTCACACTGACATTTCGCTTTGCTTCAACTGCTTCAAGATCTTCAACAGACAATAATGCATTGAGAGTTGCTTTTGCCATATTATGCGGATTGTTTGATCCGAGAGATTTTGAAAGAATATCCTTAACACCTGCTGCTTCGAGCACTGCTCTTACTGCAGAACCTGCAATTACTCCGGTCCCGGCTGAAGCTGGACGAAGAATAACCTTCCCTGCTCCGAATTCACCGGTTATCTCATGAGGAACTGTACCTCTGAGAAGTTTAACCTGTCTAATATTCTTTTTTGCTCTTGCAACACCCTTTCTGATAGCTTCGGGAACTTCGCGGGCCTTTCCAAGTCCTATACCGACAAAACCATCACCGTTGCCTACAACCATCAAAGCAGCAAAACTGAAATTTTTACCGCCTTTAACAACCTTCGCAACTCTGTTAACATATATAAGCTTTTCATTCAACTCAAGCATTTCCGGATTGACCGGTTTATTTGTTTCTTTCATCAGCAACTCCTAAACTTAGAATTTAAGTCCATTTTCTCTAGCAGCATCAGCAAGCGCTTTTAATCTGCCATGAAAGGGATATCCGTTTCTGTCAAAAATGACACTTTCTATTCCCTTTTCTTTGCACTTCATAGCAACTGTCTGGCCAACTTTTTTTGCTATAGCTTTTTTATCGCCCTCAGGTTTTATAAAACCTTTTTCGTCTGAAGATGCTGAAACAAGCGTTACACCTGCAACATCATCAATCAATTGAGCATAAATATGCCTGTTGCTTTTGAAAACGGAAAGTCTGGGACGCTCCTGAGTACCTGAAACTCTTTTTCTGATACTCATTTTTCTTTTTGCTCGTCTTTCTTTTTTTATATCCGGTCTCATTTTAACTCCTCCGACTATTTACCAGCAGCCTTACCGGCTTTTCTTCTAATAACCTGCCCTTTGTAGGACACACCTTTGCCTTTATAAGGCTCAACCGGACGGAGCTGTTTGATCTTGGCAGCAAAATCACCAAGAACTTCCTTGTCAGCCGAGGTAAGGGTCAATTCATTGTTAGTTTTATTGATCTCAGCAGAAACTCCCTTAGGTAATTCCATCTCAATAGGGTGAGAAAAACCTAAAGAAAATCCGATCTTATTGCCCTTCAGCTCAAACTTGTATCCGGTACCTTTAACTTCAAGGATCTTTGTAAATCCCTGAGAAACACCAACCACCATATTGTTGATAAGCATTCTGAAAAGACCATGAAGAGCTTTCGCTTCACTTGAATCATCCTTTCTTTCAACATTAATATGGGTTCCATCAACAACAACACTGATATTCGGGTGAATATCTCTGACAAGTGTCGCTTTCGGTCCCTGTACGGTTAATACGCTGCCCTTAAGCGAGACCTTGACACTGCTGTTTAATTCAATGGGCATTTTTCCTATTCTAGACACTAGTATCCTCCTTTACCATACTTTACAGATGATTTCACCACCGACATTGAGCTCTCTGGCTTTGGCATCTGTCATAACACCTTTTGATGTTGTAACAATTGAAATACCGAGACCTTCTCTTATGTAAGGAATTTCCCCAGCATTTGTGTAAACCCTTCTTCCTGATGAGCTGACTCTTTCAATATGTGAAATGACGCTTTTACTGCGGTAATACTTTATATCAACAGATACTGTTTTCTTACCGTTCAATTCATTTATTCTGAAATCAGAAATATAACCTTCCTCTTTGAGAACTCTTGAAATCTCTTCAAGAATTTTCGATGAAGGAATGCCAGATACATTTTCCTTTCCTGCAAGAATAGCATTTCTTACTCTGGTAAGGTAATTCGAAATAAGATCATTCATTGCCATGTTTCACCTCTTTAATTACCAGCTCGACTTGGTCACGCCGGGAACCATTCCCTCGTTCGCAAGCGCTCTGAAACATATTCTGCACATTTTAAATTTTCTAAGGTATGCCTGTGGTCTTCCGCAGAGAGGACATCTATTATATGCCCTGACCTTAAACTTCGGCTTTCTTTCAGCCTTAATGCGGATACTCTTCTTTGCCAATTTATCCTCCTATATCTTCCCGGTTAACTGTTAAAAGGCATGTTGAACTTCTTGAGCAGAAGTTTTGCATCTTTATCATTAGTTGCAGTTGTAACAATAGTTACATTAAGGCCTTTCGGCTTTTCAACCTTGTTAAAATCGATCTCAGGAAAAATAAAAAACTCTTTGATTCCGAGTGTATAGTTGCCTCTACCGTCAAAAGACTTGCCCGATACACCTTTAAAATCTTTAACACGCGGAAGCGCTATATTGATAAGGTGATCGAGAAAATCATACATCGCATCTTTTCTCAAAGTTACAGATGTACCGATAGGCATATCTTCTCTAAGCTTGAAAGTTGCAATAGATTTCTTCGCTTTGTTGATAAGGGGCTTCTGTCCGGCAATAGCCGTAAGTTCCTTATGAGCATCTTCAAGGATCTTTTTATTGGCAATTGCTTCACCTACACCCATGTTGACAACTATTTTTTCAATTTTAGGTACTGCCATCACATTAACATCGAGTTCCTTCTGGAGAGCGGGCTTTATTTCTTTCTCGTACTGCTCTCTAAGTCTGCTCTTGTATTTTTCAGTCATAGTCATCTCCGTTTAGTCTATTATTTCGCCGGTTTTCTTATCCACTCTGACGCGACTGCCGTCTTCAAGAGTTTTCATCTTGAATGATGTCACCTTATTAGTTTTTGGATTAATGGCGGCAACATTTGAAATATGAATCGGCATATTCTTGTCTACAATTCCTGCTTCTTTTTTTGCAGTCTGTTTCTGGTGTTTTTTGTAAACATTGACACCTTCGACAACAACTTTTTCCTCTTTCACGAGAACTTCTACTACTTTCCCGCTTTTTCCTTTATCCTTTCCGGCGATAATCTTCACCATGTCGTTTTTCTTAATATTTGCCATTGTGCACCTCTACAACACTTCTGGAGCAAGAGAAACTATCTTCATGAAACCTTTTCCACGAAGCTCTCTTGCAACAGGTCCGAAAACACGGGTACCGACAGGTTCGTAAGCGTCGTCAACAATGACAACAGCATTGTCATCGAATCTAATGTAAGACCCGTCATCTCTTCTGATTTCCTTTGCCTGGCGTACGATTACAGCCTTTTTCACATCGCCCTTTTTAACTTTGCCTTTGGGTTCTGCAAGCTTTACAGCTACAACGATAACATCACCGACACCGGCATATCTTATCTTTGATCCGCCATAAACCTTGATGCACTGTACTTCTTTTGCACCGGAATTATCGGCTACGGCCAGTCTGGTCATTTCCTGTATCATGATCTATCTCCTGCTTTCACCAATTTTTTCTTTAACGAACCAGGTCTTTCTTTTGCTCATCGGAGCACATTCCTGAATTCGCACAACATCACCAACCTTGAACTGGCTTTCTTCATCGTGAGCAAGATATTTTTTGCGCGATGTTATCATTTTTTTGTACAGAGCATGTTTGAAACGGCGTGTAACTCTTACTGTTACAGTTTTTTCCATTGCATCTGATACGACAGTTCCGGTAAGCACTCTTTTTATTTTTTTGTCAGTCATTTTTTACCTCAGCCGTTATTTTTCTTTTCGGTAATAAGAGTCTTTATTCTTGCAATATCCCTTTTGATCTCAAGAATTCTCGATGATTTTTCGAGTTGACCCATACTTTTCTGCATTCTGAGGTTGAACTGCTCTTCTTTGAAAGACATCAGCTTATCATTAAGTTCAGCTACAGTCTTCTCTCTTAATTCAGAAATCTTCATTTCAGTTCATCTCCCTTTCCAATGATTTTTGTCCTGATAGGAAGTTTGTGTGCAGCAAGACGGAAAGCCTCTCTTGCAACATCGTCATCAACATCACCGAGCTCAAAAAGAATTCTGCCCGGTTTAATGACACATACCCATTCTTCCGGATTTCCCTTTCCTTTTCCCATTCTTACTTCAAGAGGCTTTTTTGTAATGGGTTTATCAGGAAAAATTCTGATCCACATACGACCGCCTCTTTTTACCGCCCTCATAATAGCAACACGGGCGGCTTCTATCTGTCTGCTGTTTATCCAGCCGCATTCAGTTGACTTCAGAGCATATTCTCCGAAATCAATACTGTTGCAGGAGGTCGCTAAACCCGACCTCTTTCCTTTCATTGTTTTTCTGTGCTTAACCTTATTCGGCATTAACATGGCTTATACCTGCAATCATTTGTTTTTCTGTTTTCTTTTGTTTTCCACTTTTCTTTCAGTGATATCACCCTTAGACATCCATACTTTTACACCGATAATACCATAGGATGTTTTAGCTTCTGCATGACCGTAATCAATATTGGCCCTAAGTGTATGAAGAGGAGTTCTTCCCTCCTGATAACGCTCTGTACGGGCAATTTCAGCACCACCGAGTCTTCCAGATGTCTGGATTTTTATACCTTCGGCACCGCTCTTCATTGCCTGACCGATAGCTCTTTTCATTGCTCTTCTGAAATGGGCTCTTCTTTCAAGCTGTTCAGCAACGCTCTCGCTAACAAGCTGAGCATCAATCTCAGGTTTTCTGACTTCTTCGGTCTGAACGAAAACATCTGTTACATCTTTTGCGATCTTCTGAACCATTTCCTTGATCTTTTCAATGCCCACACCTTTTCTTCCGACAACTATGCCGGGTTTGGCAGTATGAACAATAATTTTAAGCTTTTCACCAGAACGCTCTATGTCCGTCTTGGCGATACCAGCAGGGTAAAACTCTTTTTTAATTGCCTTTCTTATTTTGAGATCTTCATGCAGCCATTTGCTGTAATTTTTATGGCTGTACCAAACAGATCCCCAAGTGCGGGTTATCCCGAGTCTTAGCCCTATGGGATTGACCTTCTGTCCCAAAGTTCACCTCCGTATATCAAAAATCTTATTTGTTCTGTGCAAGCTCAATAGTAATATGGCTTGACCTTTTTAAAATTCTAGCTGCCCTGCCCTGTGCTCTCGGAACGAAACGCTTCATAACCTGACCGTCATCAACAAGCACAGTCTTAATATAAAGTGTATCGGGATCCATGTTGAAGTTGTTCTCAGCGTTTGCTATTGCCGAGTCCAGAAGCTTCTTCATGGCCAAAGCAGACTTTCTGGGTGTAAACTCAAGAATGTTTTTTGCATCCCCGGCATTTTTACCCCTGATAATATCCGCCACTTCTCTTACTTTGCGGGGAGACATTCTAAAATTTTTGAGCATCGCTCTAACAACCTTCGCTTCCATATCGCATCTCCAACGATTAACAAAAATTTAAGCGGCTACATTATACATGTGCCTAACCATTTCGCAAGAATTATTTCTTGCTGCCTGAATGTGACCTGAAAGTTCTCGTAGGGGAAAACTCTCCAAGTTTAAATCCAACCATATCTTCAGTTATGAAAACAGGGATGAACTTCTGTCCATTGTAAACCGAAAAAGTGAGTCCGACCATTTCGGGGATAACAGTCGATCTTCTTGACCAGGTTTTAATAGGCTTTTTATCATTACTATCAACAGCCTTTATTGTTTTTTTCCAAACATGGGAATCAACGAAAGGACCTTTTTTTACAGAACGAGGCACTGCAACCCTCCATATATTCTACAGTTAATACTATTACTTATCTCTTCTTCTAACTCTGAACTTGTCAGTTCTCTTGTTATTACGGGTACGGTAACCTTTTGTCGGTTTTCCCCATGGTGTAACAGGATGACGACCGCCGGAAGTTTTACCTTCACCACCACCGTGCGGGTGATCAACCGGGTTCATTACAACACCGCGGTTATGAGGTCTTCTTCCAAGCCATCTCATTTTTCCTGCTTTACCGATCTTAATATGGGAAAATTCCTGATTACCTACAGTACCAACCGTAGCTCTGCACTCAAGATTTATAATTCTTATTTCACCTGAAGGCATTCTTACTGTCGCATGATCTTTTTCCTTGCCAAGAACCTGAACTGCTGAAGCTGCGGCTCTTGCTATCTGTCCGCCTTTTCCGATTTTCAGTTCAACATTGTGAATATAAGTACCGACAGGAATAAACCTTATCTTCATGGAGTTTCCGGGCTTGATATCAGCTTCATTCTGACCTGCGGCAACAATCTTGTCGCCGACAACAAGTTTGTCCGGAGCGATAATATATCTCTTTTCTCCGTCAAGATAATGAACAAGAGCAATTCTTGCATTTCTGTTCGGATCGTATTCGATCGCAGCAACATTACCCGGAACATCGAATTTATTTCTTTTAAAGTCGATGATACGGTACATTGTTTTATTTCCACCCCCTCTGAAACGGGATGTTATTCTTCCAGCATTGTTTCTTCCACCGGTTTTTCTGATCGGTTCGACCAGAGACTTCTCGGGTTTCGACTTCGTTATTTCAGAATAGTCGCTGATACTCATGTTTCTGCGACCGTTTGAAGTCGGTTTGAAAATTTTAATACCCATAATTCTTCTCCGAAACCTTAAACTTTAATTTACTAAACACCTTCAACAAGATTGATCTCATTGCCTTCTTTAAGTGTAACATAGGCTTTTTTCCATGTAGATCTCTTGCCGATAGCCCGGCCGACTCTTTTTGTTTTTCCGCCGACAACAACGGTATTAATGCTTGCAACCTGAACATTAAATACTTTTTCAATCGCTTCTTTGACTTCTTCTTTAGTAGCGTCAAGTTTGACTTCAAAAATATAACCCTGTCTGCTTACATTACTCAAAGCTGTCGATTTTTCAGTCAACAACGGCCTTTTGATAATGTCGAAATGTTTTTCCTTTTTCATTATCCTAAAACCTCATCAATGTATTTAATTGCTTCTTCTGTGAAAATGATATTCTTATATGCCATAAGGTCATAAAGATTTATCTGTGTTTTGTGCAGGAAAAGAAACTCAGGAATATTGCGGACGCTGAGGAAGAACTTGTCTTCACTATCACCACCGACAATAACAGCTTCCTTAAGATCCCATTTTCCTTTCAGAACTGCAGTAGCTTCTTTAGTTTTAATTTCACTAAAGTTGAATTCTTTTATCACAAACAGTAATCCGCTTCCAAGTCTCTGTGAAAGAAGAGCACGCATAGCAGCTTTTCTTTTCTGCTTTGGAATTGAATAGGAATAATCTCTGGGCTGAGGACCGAAAGCCGGAGCTCCGCCTCTAAGAGTTGAAGATCTCATATTTCCTCTTCTTGCTCTTCCTGTTCCTTTCTGTTTGAACGGCTTTGAATTTCCACCGGAAATCGTAGCATAAGTTTTTGTCGAATGAGTTCCTCTTCTCCAGCCGGCAGTCTGCATCTTAATAACTTCAGATACAAGAACTTCCTTGCCTTCATAAGAAACTGCAAAAACAGCGTCGTTAAGTGCTATCTCACCGACTTTGGTTTTTGATTTGTCAAATAAATCAACAACGGGCATGTTCGCCTCCCCTACTTCTTAATGTAAACGATGCCGCCGGTAGCACCCGGAATAGCACCTTTAACAACAATTGTGTTGTCCGATGGAACAACTTTAACAATTTCAAGATTTTTAACGGTAACCTGCTCGTTTCCGTAACGACCGGCCATTTTCTTACCTTTCCAGATTTTACCGGGCATTACATTCTGACCGACAGAACCGCCCTTTCTGTGAAATTTAGAACCGTGAGTCGATCTTCCACCGCTAAAACCCCATCTTTTTACCACGCCGGTAAAACCTCTACCTTTTGTGAAACCGGTCACCTTAATCTTCTGTCCGGCTTCAAACATTGTAACGGTAAGCTCTGAACCGAGTTCATAGCTGCCAATTTCTGTGGCAGCCACCCTGAATTCTTTAAGCTTTCTGAAAACTCCCTGTCCGGCAGTTTTAAAATGCCCTGCTTCAGGTCTGTTTACATTCTTTTCCTTTTTAGTGAAGCCGATCTGGATCGCAGTATAGCCATCCTTCTGAGCTTCTTTTTTCTGAATTACATAGCATGGACCAGCTTCAATTACGGTTACCGGCACAACTTTGCCGTCCTCTTTGAAAATCTGTGTCATGCCAACTTTTCTTCCTATAAGTCCAGCAGCCATAGTTACCCTCTCTGCTTTATGACATCAAAATAAAATAACATACCCTTTTAATAAGTCTTGATTTCAATTTCTACACCAGCAGACAAATCGGTTTTCATCAACTCATCCATTGTCTGATTTGTCGGATTGAGAATATCCAGAATTCTTCTGTGAATTCTCATCTCGAACTGCTCACGGGATTTTTTGTCGACATGAGGAGAACGAAGAACACAATATTTGTGTATTTTTGTCGGCAACGGAATCGGACCGGCAATTCTAGCTCCGCTGCGTGAAACCGTTTCAATTATTTCACCGACAGACTGGTCGAGGATCTTGTGATCGAATGCCTTTAATTTGATTCTGATCTTGTCACTCACTTAATCACCTCTTTATACTATTCAATGATCTTAGAAACAACGCCTGCACCAACAGTTCTTCCGCCTTCTCTTA
>DAOQAY010000076.1:0-13241 GCA_035354435.1 bacterium | reverse complement strand
GGCACGATCTGGTTATTGCCGATAAAAAGAACGGTACAGTTTATTTGAAAGAACTTGTGGAAAAACACATCTCAGGCCAGATGAAGATAGCTCCGGAACATATTGAAAACACTGTGCTTTCTCTTATGGGAAAACCGTCACAGAAAACATTGAGGAGATTCCGTGAGCTTTTCAACGAATTGAACAAAGCTGCGGGAAAAAATCAGTTTCTGACCTATTATTTCATTGCCGCTCATCCGGGATGCACAAATAAGGATATGGAAGCTCTTCGCGATTTCTCAAGACGCGAACTGAAGCTCCGTCCCGAACAGGTACAGATTTTTACACCTACACCGTCAACCATATCAACACTCATCTATCACACAGGAATAGACCCTTACACAGGGAAAGAAGTCTTTGTCGAAAAAGACATTAACAGAAAAAGGATCCAGAAAAAGATATTGTCGTGAAAATTAACATGTGATATAATCAGAAACCATAAAAGTTTTGGGTTTTTTGGAGGTTCATTTGCTTTCGGTTGTTGAGCAGAATAGATTGAGAATATCAAAAAGCACTCCATCAAAAAAGAAATCAGAAATGGGACAGTTTTTTACACCAGTCACAATTGCTAAGTTCATGGCAGGACTTTTCGATGATGATTCTTTTAAATGTTCTTGTCATTTGCTTGATCCCGGTGCCGGGATAGGTTCTCTTTCATGTGCTTTTCTTGATAGATGTGTTTCAGATAGCTTTTCTTTTAATGAATTTAATTTATCAGCTTTTGAGTTAGATGAATCTTTACATTATGATATGGAAAGGTCTTTTTCGTACTATTCTTCATTGTTTCCGTTCAATTCCGAGATAAGTGGGGGCGATTTTATTGAGAAAGCATCTGAAATGATCCACAAGGGTTATACTAGTGAATTTACTCATGTGATAATGAATCCTCCTTATAAAAAAATTAGCAATAAGACTCTTCACAGGTACATGCTTTCAAGTGTCGGGATTGAGACAGTCAATCTTTATTCCGCTTTTGTATCACTGGCTTTAGAAATGATGCGTCCAATGGGGCAGCTTGTGGCGATAATTCCTCGCAGTTTCTGTAATGGTCCTTATTATCGTTCATTCAGAAATTTTGTACTTAGAAGAGCGGCTATAAAACATATTCATCTTTTTGAATCTCGTAACAGTATGTTCAAAGATGATAATGTACTTCAGGAAAATGTAATCATTCTGCTTGAAAAGGGAAGCAAGCAAGGTTCAGTTAAAATATCTTATTCAACGGATGATTCTTTCAATGACTTGAAAGAGTTTTTCTACTCTTTCAAAGAGATAGTATCACCATTTGACTGCGAGAGCTTCATAAATATTCCTGTTTTATCTGATTCAAATAATTCAAATAGCCTTAGTGAAAAATTGAAATTTAACAATTCTTTGAAAGAAATCGGATTGGAAATATCAACTGGTCCTGTCGTGGATTTCAGGTTGAAAGAGCATTTAAGGCAAATGCCGGAACAAAACACAGTTCCACTCTTATACCCGAGTCATTTTCAACAGTTAGAAATTCGATGGCCTCAGCCGGAATCTAAAAAGCCTAATGCAATTGTGCGTAATTCTGATACAGAGAGGTGGCTTTTTCCGAAAGGCTGTTATTGTGTTGTCAGAAGAATATCATCTAAAGAGGAAAAACGCCGCATTGTGGCCAACTTTATAAATCCTGAAGAATTTAAAGATGTTGAGGCTTATGGTTTCGAAAATCATTTGAATGTGTTCCATGAAAATAAACGGGGACTTTCTTCTGCGCTTGCAAAAGGGTTGACTGTTTACCTAAATTCAACTTTTGTTGATGATTTATTTAGAAAATTCAGCGGACATACTCAGGTTAATGCCACAGATTTAAGACAGCTGAAATATCCGTCAAAAGCGGCGCTGATTAAGCTGGGAGAAAAGATCGATTCTGTTCCGGCGAATCAAAGTGATATTGATAATTTGATTAAAGAGATGGGGCTATGACAACTAAAAAACACCGTATTGAAGAAGCAATAACTATTTTGAAAGAAATAGGTATGCCGAAAGAGCAGATAAACGAAAGAACTGGTTTGTGTTTGTTGGCATTACTGGATCTTACTTCAAATAAAAACTGGAAAGATGCTTCCACTCCGAGACTCACAATTCGTAATATTCTTGATTTTGCACGACATCAATTTGATGTTAATTATGCGGAGAACACTCGTGAAAGTGTTAGAAAATACAGTGTAAAGCAACTGGTCGCTGCCGGAATTCTTATTCATAATCCGGATAAACCTGATCGCCCTGTCAATAGTTCGGATAATTGTTATCAAGTTACAGGGCCAGCTTTAGCACTTTTTAAGAAATTCGGTTCCAAAGAATGGAAAAAGGTTTTAATGGAGTTTCTTGCGAAACAGGGAACGCTATCCGCACAATACAAAAAAGAACGCGATCTTATAAAAATTCCGTTGCATATAAAAGAAGGCGTTGAAATTACAATAAGTCCCGGGAAACATTCCGAATTAATTGGAGCTATTATTGAGAAATTCGGAGCTCATTTTGTGCAGGGCGGTGAGCTGGTTTATGTCGGTGATACAGGTAAAAAATGGGGCTATTTTGATGAAAAACTTCTTTCTTCCCTTGGTGTTAAAGTTGAAGAACACGGGAAAATGCCGGATGTGATAATTTATTACCGGAAAAAGAACTGGCTTGTTTTGGCGGAAGCTGTTTCCAGCAGCGGACCTATGGATGGAATCAGACATGATGAACTGTCTAAATTGTTTAAAAAATCAACAGCCGGACTGGTTTATGTGACCGCATTTCCTGATCGCGGCGAAACATTCAGAAAATTCCTTTCTGTTGTGGCATGGGAAACGGAAGTGTGGTGTGCAAGTGACCCGACACATCTCATCCATTTCAACGGAGCAAAGTTTTTAGGACCGTATTAGATAATTAAATCTTATGACTTCTGTACTTAATGTTGTTGCTGAGAATAACTCTGGATATAATTATTAGGTGATAATTATTTCGTCTTGTCGAGTTCTTTTTTTAGTTCTCTTTCATCGATCTTATCACTTTTCATCCAGATTATTTCTCCTTCGGGGCTGATGAGATATGTCGCTGGGAGCGATCCTTCGAATTTATATTCAGCAGATAATCCTGATGCAGTCGGGTCTTCGGTTCCCAGAAGGTGTACCGTGTCAGTTATTTCAACAGTTTTGATGAATTTTCTCGCCTCAGGTACAGACTGTTCACCATCAAAAGCAATGGTCATGAACTGTACATGAGGATATTTTTTCATTATTTTCGGGAAAAGATTCGCAAGTTCCTCTCTGCATGGGGCGCACCACGATGCCCATAAGTTGAGCAGAACCCATTTCCCCTTGAAAGATGAAAGAGAAACACTTTCATTTCCGTCAATTGTCCTGAACTCGAAATCTATTCCACTTTTAATTTTTTTCTCTTCATTTGCGGCAGGATTGTAAAGTGCAATACCGTTTTTCAGGAATTCTGCAAACTTGTTTTCGTCGTTTGTCATGTCGGGATGAGTTGCAAGAACTTTATCTTCAGACGGATCAATTATGGCATAAAACGGGAGTGCGGCAGTTTCAAAACGGCTTATCTGATATTTTCTCAACACCTGATTGACAGAACTATCACCATCGGTATATGCCTTGAGAAGGATCATTTTTGAAAGTTCTTCACGGATATTCGGTCTCGGAAACATGTTGCTTTCCATAAATCGGCAGTTTGTGCAGGTATAGCCTGTGAAATCGATAAAAAGCGGTTTCTTTTCAGCTTTCGCCTTTTTTAAAGCTCCTTCAAGATCATCCTTTATCCAGTTAAGATCATCATTGTGAGAAATGTTCTGAGAAGTCGTGTCAGCAAGGTAATCTATCGGCGGCAGCCAACCGTCTATCCAGCCGCCGAGGCTTTTTGAAGTGGATACTGCGCTGGCAAGATAAATCGCGGCGCTGATAACGAATATCGCAGTTGTAAGTCTGAACGGTCCTACAATCTTATTTGACTGGTCACTATACGGCAGGTTGAAAAGTCGCAGAAGAAAAAGTGCCGCAACACAGAATATGCCGATCCACAGCGTAAGAACAAAAGGTCTTGATATAAGTTCCCATTTCCAGACAAGATCCACATTAGAAATAAATTTGAAAGCTCCGGCAAGTTCAAGGAAGCCGAGCACTGCCTTTATTGCTATCATCCAGTCGCCGCCTTTGCCTTTAAGTTTGTCTGCCCAGCTCGGGAAAAGTGCAAGGAAGAAGAAAGGTATTGAAAAAGCAAGAGAAAAGCTGAACATTCCGATCGCTGGATAGAACCAGTTCCCTTTTGCTGCTTCGGCAATAACTATTCCTACAAATCCGACAGTACAGCTGAAACTGATAAGTGTGAATGTTATCGCCATCAGGAAAACGCCCATGATCTGATGAGGTAACGAGCCTTCGTCAGATGAAAGCTTCTGTTCCTTTTTTGAAGCACCGGTTATAAGCCATGACGGGATTGATATTTCAAAATATCCGAAAAGATTAAAAGCAAATACGATAAGCAGTGCCGCAAGAAACAGGTTGAACCACGGACTTGCGCTCAGAGCCTGCATTCCGACCGCACCGAAGATCGCAGAAACGGCTATTCCGATAAAAGTGAAAGTCGCAATTATAGAAACCGCATAGACAGTCGCCATCAGAAAAGCTCTCTGCATTGACACTTTTGAGAATTTTGAAAAGAATGAGACTGTTATCGGTATCATCGGGAATACGCAAGGTGTCAGCAACGCTCCGAGTCCTGCAATGAATGCGAGTATCAGAAGTGAAATGAGGTTTCTGCCCA
Organism: bacterium; assembly: GCA_035354435.1. Taxonomy (GTDB): domain Bacteria; phylum UBP6; class UBA1177; order UBA1177; family UBA1177; genus JAKLDO01. The sequence goes on along the minus strand of DAOQAY010000076.1, from coordinate 8,414 downwards.
GAGGTGAACTTTTAGCATTATCTTCCGACAGCAGCTCAACTCCTTCAAGTTCCGGTGTTTCACGGTATTCAGTGCGTGCTCCGCCTTTACCGAATTTTACATCAAGGGGCGTTTTTATTTTGAACAGGATGCATCTTTTCGGATTGCATATCTGTCCTGTCACGGTTATTGAAGCATTTTCAATTGCCTGAGTAAGTTTTATGGCAGTTGAAAAAACGACAGATCCGTCATATGAGAGGACTTGTTTGTTAAAATTATTGTCATACTGCTCAACAGGTTCGGGACCGTACCACGGATGTTTTATATCAGCTTCTGAAGGAATGGCGATATGAAGCGGCTTAGGTCCGTCAACAACTTTCTGCATTGCATAGAGATGATAGCCTTCCGGCGGAGTTACCGTAACGCTGAGCTTTGCAAATTCACCGACCCTGACAGTATCAGGTTCAACACTGGCCGATGCAGTCACAACGGGATCTGCTGCAAATAGAGAAGCAGTGATAATAAGAAAGAATGAAAACAGAACAAGTCGCATGGTCACCTCTGAAAAAACTTAATTCCGTGTATTTTATCAAAATTTACCAATATGACAATTTACTTATCCTGACCAAGTGTTATTTCGCAGAAAAAACCTACTTGTTTTGAGAGAATGATCTTAATTTGACATTCGGTTTATGCTTGGAATAATAGTTAAGTTTTTTTACAGGTACAGGTAAAGGTTGAAAATGAACACTGACAAACTTGAAAATGCAGTAAAAAGGCCGCGTGTTTATGAAAAAGGCGATTCAATAATGTGGACAGATGAATATGTTTCAAAAAAGCTTCTCGAAATTCATCTTGATCCTGATACTGATGCAGCGAGCCGTAGAATTGAAAGTGTAGAAAAAACTGTTGAATTTATAAGCGGTTTCTGTCATAAACCGGGCATGGAAATTCTCGATCTCGGCTGCGGTCCCGGTCTTTACGCGGAAAGACTTGCGCGACACGGTCACAATGTTACAGGAATAGATTTTTCAAGTAATTCAATATCTTATGCAAAAAACTATGCGGAAAGTGAAAATCTGCGAATTGATTATGTCTGCGGAAATTATCTCGAACTGGACTATGAAAACAGATTTGATCTTGTGATGCTCATCTATGCCGATTTCGGAGTTCTACTCCCTGATGAAAGATCAAAAGTGCTTGATAATGTTCATAAAGCTCTGAAACCGGGCGGCATTTTCATTTTCGATGTTATCAACGACAAAAATGCTGACAGTAAATTTGCGGAATACCGTACATGGTCATTTGAAAAAAGCGGATTCTGGAAACCGGAACCATATCTTGAACTGCAAAGCGGCATCCGCTATCCTGAGGAAAAAGTTTTTCTCAAACAGCACACAGTGATCGACAGCAACGGACAAGTCAGAGACTACAGATTCTGGGTTCATCATTTCAGCCCGGATGATATGAACCGGATACTCTCCGCCGCAAACTTCACAGATATCAGCCATTTTGAAAATATCCTTCCAGCCACCAGCCTCTGGGATGGCGAAAATATAACTTTTTATAAAGCTGTGAAAAACTGATTTTCTTCCTCACAATCTACAAGGCGTTTTACGATTTTTACTTATTCTTCACGATATTTTGACGAAATTGGTGCGTGTTTTAAGCTTTCAAAGAATTAAGAGTCTGCTCGCAGAAGGTTTCAAAGTCGTTCAAGTTGACGAGTATTATTTCACTCAGAATGATAAGTGATATTTTTTTATAATTGTGGACAGCGATATTTCTGAATCCAACCATTTTTTGCAGATTTTCTGATATCTGTTCAGTGATGATTTTATGTTTGCAGAGTATTTCAAATGATTCACGGGATATTTTCGGAGTTTCAAATTCATATTTTGAAATGACATAATTTGCGATATCAATGGAAAGTTCACATGCTCTTTGAAGATTCAGCACTATTGAATCCTGTTTTGTTATGTTTTTCAGATTGTCGTCAATACCTCGATATTCTTCATTAATTCTTTGAATACATCGTTTTACGGAATCAATTTTGTCTAAAATAATTTCCATAACTGTTCTCCGGATAAATTAAGTCTTTTTGCAAAAATTACTTCTCTTTCTTCATTTAATTTCTGATATTTTGAAAGCAGGTTCATTTCAAATTCCAGTCTGAAAGCTTCGCTAAATGAGAAAACAGGATAATGACTCGAAATTATTTCAACTTTAAATGGAATATCAATATCTGACATATCAATAAGATCCACATCTCTTTTTGCAATTGCCCCGAGAGAAAGTTGAAGGTTATACAGCACAGTGAGATCGATTTTGGTGTCACAAAGAAATGCAATATCAATATCGCTGTCACTGTTTTGTCTGTTTTTTGCAAATGAACCGAAGATATAAATAAGCCTCGGATTCAACTCTTTTTTTATGTGACTGACAATAATGTCAAAATAATCACTGCGATTGTTCAAGAAATTCTCCAAGTAAAAAATCTCTTTGATTATATCGGCTTACTTACTCTTTACAATCTTTTTGACGAAATTGGTGCTTTGACAACATGATTTGTCAGGTAAAGCGGAACGGTTTTAATATTGTTTCTCTGATCGTTGTTTAATTGAGAAAGGTGAATTCCATATTTTACAGATGGTTTTTCTTTTAAGTATATTTCAAGGCTGGTCAGCTTTGTCGATTTTCCGGCTTTAACTTCTATTGGAATAACGGTATCATTTATTTCGATCAGATAATCTATTTCGGCGCAAGCTCCTCTTTTTGTGCGAGCCCAGTAAAAAAGTTCACTCTTTTTTTCTGCAGGTGAGCATGCCAGTATTTCCTGTCCAACAAATGCTTCAATTACTGCACCGTTATTTTTCGTAGCTTCTTCAGGATCAATGATCCATTTTGTAACATCAGAATTCATCATTGCCTGCATAAGTCCTATGTCAGACATAATGACTTTAAAAAAATCGTTCTTTTCTCCGGATTTAAGTGGTGGAACAGAAACAGAAGAATGAAAGATCTGGTGAATAACATCTGCTTTGCAAAGAAGCTCAAGTGCCGGTTTCAGTTCCCTCGATTTGTAATCAGCCCCGACAGATGAATATACAAATTTTCTGCCAACCTCGGAAGAAATGCTTGAGTAGAGAATGTCAACATATTTGATCTGATGTTTTTTTGTATATTTAAGAAAATCTGTCTTGTAAACTTCAATTAATCCGTTTTGTATTGTCCTGCATTTTTGAATATCATTATTACTGATCCATGATGATACAACCTCCGGCATTCCGCCGACTGCGATATATTCTCCGAATAATTTAAGAAGCCTGGTGTGAAACATCAAAGGAATTTCATCGGGGAAATAATTAGCTGATTCACTTAACAATTCTTCAGAATTTCTTGCTGTTGCAAATTCTTCAAATGACATTGGATAAAGATGCAGCGGCATAACTCTTCCAACCGGCAGACCAATCTTTTCAAGTGCAAATTCAAGAAGTGAACCTGCGGCAATAACATGCAATTCTGGCATCATTTCATAAAAGTAACGGAGCGAGCGGATCGCATTTGGACAATCCTGAATTTCATCAAAAAGAAGAAGCGTTCTGCCCGGAACGATTTTCTGCGATTTCAAAATGGAAATTTCTTTTATAATTCTTTGTGGATCAAGATCCATCTCAAAAATGGAGTTGAATTCTTTAGAGTAATCAAAATTAAGCTCAACAAAATTATCGAATGATCTGCCAAACTGCCTGACCAGAAAACTTTTTCCCACCTGCCGTGCACCTTTCAGAATAATCGGCTTGTGAGAGTTACTATTCTTCCATTCTGTAAGTGTCTTTTCCAAAGCCCTTTTCATTTAGCACCTCGAAGTCAATGAAATCAAGGTATTATGTATTGTTTATGCACAAAAGTCAAGGTCAAATTTTGAAAATATGCACAAAAGTCAGGGTCAAATTTTGAAAATATGCATAAAAGTCAGGTTGTTTTACTTATTCTTCACGATATTTTTAACGAAATTGGAAAAAATTACAAATATTGATATTATGCACTGAAAATAAGAATGGTCGGAAAATTAAGAGGTGTGATGTGGATCGTTCCCTGTTTTCTAAAGTTTTTTGAAAGAGGTGATTCTAAAATGAGATTTTTGTTAAATATAGAGTCAATTCTTTGTGTTTTTTTCATAATAATTTGTGGTTGCAAAGACAACAACCGAAATATGGAAATTGTTCAAAAAGATATAATTAAGAGGTTTGAAAAAAATGGAATACCTTCATCAGAAATAACAGACGTTTTCAAATGGAATTCAAAGATTTTACTGAAAGAAATAGTGTTAAATAATTCCCCAAATTACCAAATTAGATTCTTTGAAATAAAGGAGAAGGAAAATCGCATAATTCCGTTTAAAATAGATGGGCTGGATGAAGTGATCGATTTGGATGAATATGGTGGGGTGCCCTGTGCAGCTGGTTATAGCAAAAGAAATCTAAAAGTTCTCTGTAATGAAAATAATGCATGGATAGCTAAAGCAATTCCGGATATTAAAGATGATTTTGGGTCGTTTGCTTTTAAAAAACATAAACATGAAATAATTATAATAAATGACAACTTTTGCTATTGGTTCGATGGTGAAATCTGGAAAATGTTTGAAGTTTCTTTTGATAATCTTAACCAAAAAACATTGGAATTTCAAAAAAGAAGGAATTTCCTATTTACAGAAAAGGGTGCCTTTTTTTCAGGGATAAGGAATTCTCTTGTTAAAAAGGATTCGGCTGGTATTTATAAGTTAATTAAGGAAGATAATAAAATTATATTGGAAAGATTTAAAGAAGGTGATTTTACTATCTTAGACCAAAATGCTGCTGATAATTTATATGCAATAACAAGAGAGCAGAGCAGCAGCTACTTTTTTAAATATGATGGTAAATGGAATAAAATATATGAGATAGAAGATGAAATGGTTTTAGATGTTTATGTTGATGAAAAAGACAAGATATATTTTATTTCGAACAAAGGAATTTCCTTTATTAATGCCAACAAGATAAATGAAGTTGTAAAAGGCACATTTTTTGAAAATGGGTTTTTTCCAAAAAAGATCCTGATCGATAAAGAAAAAGTGTTTATTTATTATTTTTTTAAAACAATTGTTTTGTATGACGGTGCCAATAAAGATAATGAATTTAAAGTATTACAGGTTCCATTTTAGATTAATTACTTATTCTTCACGATATTTTTAACGAAATTGGGGAGGGCGAGGGCGCCTTTGTGGAGTTCTGGGTTGTAATATTTGCAGGTCTTTGAGATCTCTGCCGATCTTTTTTCATCGAAATTGTGGAGTGAATGCGCGTCGCTGGCTGCTGTGATGGTCCAGAAGCCGCTTGGGTAGAGTGTGACGAGTGCGATATATGTTTCGACATGCTTGAAAACGCTTGACATTGCTGTGGTCATGCTGTTCATTGTGTCTTCAAAATACCACGGGCTTTCACTTTGTGAGACCATGATTCCGTCAGGTTTAAGCGCCTTTTTAACGAGTCTGTAGTAATCTTCTTTAAAAAGTGCCACGCCGGGTCCGACTGGGTCGCTCGAATCGGTAATTATGAGGTCAAAATAGTTTTCATACTGGTTCAGGAACTTGAAACCGTCTTCAAAGTGCATTTTCACTTTCGGATCTTCGAGCTTGCAAGAAACTTCCGGGAAATATTTCTGGCACACTCTGACAACTCTTTCATCTATTTCACATAATACAGCTTCTTTTATCGACGGGTGCTTGAGGATCTCTCTTATCGCTCCGCCGTCACCGCCGCCTACAACAAGAACTCTTTCGGGATTTTTCAGTGTGCAAAGAGGCATGTGGGTTATCATTTCGTGATAGACGAACTCATCTTTCTGGGTGAGCATGACAAGGCCGTCAAGCGTCAGCAGATTTCCGAAAAATTCTGTTTCATAAACTTCAACTTTCTGGAAAGGTGACTGCTCTTCATGAAGTTTTTTCCTTACTTTGAGCCCCAGACTCGCCCTTTCATCATAATTTTCAATGAACCACATTATTTTTCTCCCGTTAATTTACTGTCCCACAGAACGACTGCTGCAAAAGCAGTTGCAATGTTGATGACCTTATGTTCAATACCTTTACTTTTCACTGTGAAATTTTTGATCCCTCTCATCGTCATCGATTCTTCCGCCATTTCACGAACTTTCTTTTCGACATACGAAAGTGGAGCGTGATTGTGATGTTCCATGATAACACCGTTGATATTTCTGTCATCCGGAATAGCGATCGCAACAGCCGCAGAAATTGTTTCACCCGGTTCTGCACTGGTTATATCTGCATAGGCAAGAGGCACGAAACTGCCCGGTTTTATTGTGAAAGGTGCAACTTCCTTTGAGTTGGGCGGAAGAATGCTCGACATTTTGATAAGGTTTGTGTTGCCGACACCTGCGGCAAGAAGCGCACCGTCAAAAGAAGTAAGCTCTGTAAGTCCTTCACTTGCTCCTGCACAGAAAAAGTGAATGTCGGGAATGTTTTTCAAATCAATCATTTTGATACTCCTGAATTTGAAATGATCATAAAATCAAAACTGTGGATTTTACATTTTTAATGAGCTTTGTGTCAATCATTTTTTTCACAGTGTAAGTTTTTTCATTATTTTATTTGAAAATGAGTCTAATAGAGTTATATTAACCGCTGTTTTTTGTCTGTTGAATTATGGAGGTTGTGTTGGTCAGAATTAGAAAGAAAAACAATGGTGAAAACAAACTGAGACTTTACGGTTTTAACAATCTCACAAAAACGCTTAGTTTTAACATTTATGATGTGTGTTATGCTGAAACTCCTGAAGACAGAACAGCTTATATTGAATATATTGATGAAGAGTACAATTCAGAAAGACTTACCGGAATTCTGGAACATGTTGCGGATATTATCGGTGCAAACATCCTTAACATCGCCAAACAGGACTATCATCCTCAGGGTGCAAGTGTAACAGTCCTCATTTCCGAAGAGAAACTTTCAGATCATCCTCAGGAACCTGTTGCAGAAGAGCCGGTCGACCACGAAAACGGCGGTGATGTTGTAATGCACCTCGATAAATCACATCTGACAGTTCATACCTATCCTGAAAGTCATCCCGAGAATGGAATAAGCACATTCAGAGTCGATATTGATGTTTCGACTTGCGGTAAAATTTCTCCGCTTAAGGCTCTTAATTTCCTGCTGGATTCATTTGAAAGCGATATCGTGAACCTTGATTACAGGGTCAGAGGATTCACAAGAAGACTTGACGGAAGTAAGATATTCACCGACCACAAACTCAATTCGATACAGAATTTTATAAATTTTGAAACTCTCACAAGATACCATTCAGTCGATCTCAATGTCTATCAGGACAATATTTTCCATACAAAAATGATACTTCGTGAGTTTGACCTTAACAACTATCTTTTCGGTGTTGAAGAAGCCGAGCTGAACACCTACAAGAAAAGAAAGATAGTAAAAAGGGTGAAAAAGGAAATGAACGAGATCTTCTATGGAAGGAACATTCCTAACATCCCGATATTATACTGATAAATTTTCAAAGCTCATAGAATTGTAATCAAATCCCGTTTGTGATATTATTCCACCCGTGTGAGAAACCTATATTTAAGGCAGGGTCAAAATGCAGAAAATTATTACGCTTTTAACAATTGCAGGGTTGTTTTTTTTAATTTCATCATGTGACAATGGCAAGAAAAAAGCCAAAACTGATGAAGATTCGGCAGATCTTGATGTGATTGCGGATGTTGATGAAACTGCTGACGAAGCGGTTGATGAAAACGGGGACATTGATGTTCCTGACATTGATTCTGACGAAACTCCTGATGTTGATAATGCGCCTATTGATCCATGTGCTCCGAATCCATGCGTAGAAGCTAACAGAAGTGTGTGTGAAGAAGACGGACTCGGAGGTTATACCTGTTCATGTGATGTGCTGACCTGCGAAATAGATGGCGCATGCTATAAAGACGGAGAGGTAAGTCCTTTTGACGGATGTTCAGCCTGCAACAGAGATTTCTCATTGACATCATGGAGTGTAAGGCCTGATGGGAGCGAGTGTGCCGCAATAATGGGTACTCCCGGCAGCGGAATCTGCCGTAAAGGTGTTTGCGGAGGTTTCGGAACATGCGATGCCAGAGCATATAAACAAAGTGCCGGCCTTCCATGCAATTACGACAGTGAATGCGCCACAGGAAGATGCTATACTTTCTATGACTATGCTGGAGAGGCAGGTTTTGCCGCCGCTTCAGTTTGTACCGGAACATGCAAAGAAGATGAAGACTGTCCCGGTGACATGCTCTGCAATTATTCAAATCAGTACGGATATCAATGTATGCCTCAATATACTTCAACTGTAATAATGCCTGAACCATTGATGCCGCTTTACAAACCGTGCAATAAAGAT
>DAOQAY010000075.1:5820-13355 GCA_035354435.1 bacterium | reverse complement strand
ATGACGGACATGTTTTAAAAAAAACGCTGAAAGCTATTACTGTCAAATACAAAAATATGACAGGAAATTTGTCTCCTTTTGTTCCAGGTTGGGACTGCCACGGGCTTCCGATAGAATTGAAGACTGCGGAAAAACTCGGTTCGAAAAGAAGGGACATGTCAAAGAGTGAATTTCTTGAAAAATGCAAAGAATATGCGATGGAGTCCGTTGATATTCAGAGAGAGGAATTTAAAAGACTCGGTATTTTTGCGGACTGGGGAAATCCTTATATAACCATGAGTCCTGAGTATGAGGGGACAATTGCGCATCAGTTTGCAAAAGTTATTGAATCCGGTGCTCTTTTTAAAGCAAAGAAACCTGTGTACTGGTGCACAAGCTGTGAAACGGCTCTTGCAGAGGCGGAAATAGAGTATGAACCCCACTCTTCGCCATCAATTTATGTTAAATTCCCTTTGATTGACAAACTTGATGAACTGAAGGATGAAAAGGTAAATTTCGTTATATGGACAACAACTCCGTGGACTTTACCGGCGAACCTTGCAATTGCTCTTCATCCTGAATTTAAGTACAGTGCTGTAAAATATAACGGAGAAGTTTTTATTGTTGCTTCGGAACTTAAAAACAGCTTCATTAAAGCTGTCAATGCAGAAAATGTTGAAGTTGTCTGTGAATTTAATGCTATGCGGTTTGAAGGAATGAAAGCGAAGCATCCTTTTATTGACAGGGAATCAGTAATTGTCTATGCGGATTATGTGACACTTGATGCTGGAACAGGTTGTGTTCACACTGCTCCGGGACACGGGAACGATGACTATCTCACAGGATTGAAATATGGACTCAGACCATATGCTCCTGTAAACAGCTCAGGTGTTATAGATGAAGATATTCCACTGTTTGGCGGAATGTATGTTTTTAAGGCAAATCCTGTAATTGTTGAGCATCTCTACAATACCGGATACCTTTTGAATAAGCCGGGAGAAAAGATAGAACACAGTTATCCTCACTGCTGGAGATGTCATAAGCCTGTAATTTTCAGAGCTACAGAGCAATGGTTTATTTCCATGGATAGCACAGGACTTAGAAAAAGATGTATGGAAGAAATAGAAAAAGTCACCTTAATTCCTGAGTGGGGCAGAAAAAGAATAACCCCTATGATTGAAAATGCTCCCAACTGGTGTATTTCGAGACAGAGAGCCTGGGGCGTTCCCATTATTGCTTTCAGTTGTGATGATTGCGGCGAGAAAATTGTTGATGCCGCTGTTGCCCACAAAGTCGCAGATGAAATCTCTAAAAAAGGAATTACAGTGTGGCATGACAAATCGGCAGAGGATTTTCTTTCTGCTGATTTTAAATGTCCGAAATGCGGTGGCAGACATATAAGCAAGGAAAATGATATTCTTGATGTCTGGTTCGACAGCGGTGTAAGCTGGGCGGCTGTCCTGAATGGCAAAAAAGGCTTTGAATATCCTGCCGATCTTTATCTTGAAGGCAGCGATCAGCATAGAGGATGGTTTCAGTCTTCGCTTAAGATCAGTACACTTGTTAACAATAAAGCACCCTATAAAAGAGTGCTCACTCATGGATTTATAATTGATGAAAAAGGACGGAAAGTTTCAAAGAGTTTAGGTAATTTTGTTGATCCTAAAATAAGGATAAACAAATTCGGAGCGGAAATATTAAGGCTCTGGGTAAGTGCAGAGGATTACAGAAATGACATAAGTCTCAGCAATGGAATTATTGACGGTTTTGTAACTGCATACAGAAAAATAAGAAACACCATAAAATTCATGCTGGGTTTTGTTAATGATTTTGATGAAAAAGCTCATTCATTCACAATTTCCGAGATAAACTCTCTTGATAAATGGGCTTATCTTACATGGCAGACAAAACTTAAACTTGTAAAAGATTCTTACGAAAATTTTGAGTTTCACAGGGTTTATCAGGAGCTGTTGGATTTTTTCACAGTCACAATGAGTCAGATATATCTTGATGTTATAAAAGACCGCTACACAATGAGGGCTGATGACAGGAAAAGAAAGATGACTCAGTTTGTGGTTAATAAGATACTTCATGATGTTGTAATTGTTCTTGCGCCGGTGCTGAGCTTCACCTCCGAAGAGGCTTATGGGTACTTCAAGGGAAATAGAAAGGAAAGTGTTTTTCTGGAAGAATTTCCTGTTTCCGTATTTTCAGATAGTGATAGAGAATTTCTTGATAAATGGGACGATCTGTTGACAGTTCGCGAAGCAGTTCAAAAGTTGCTTGAAAATTTAAGATCGCAAAAGCTGATAGGACATCCTCTTGATGCATCTGTCGATATTTATTGGGAAAATATGTCTGTGCTCGATGAGGAGTTCGATTCTTTGGAGTCAATTTTTATTGTTTCAGAGGTTAAAAAAGTTTTTTCTGCAGAAGGACTTGAAAAACCGGTTGAAGAACTGGGATTCTGGATAGCGGTAAGAGAAGCTGCCGGTGAAAAATGTCCCAGATGCTGGAAAAAGAGAGAGCTGAAGAATTATTCTGAAGAAATTCAAGGAATTTGCGAAACCTGTTATGAGGCAGTAAAATGATTTCCAGAAAATATGAATGGAAAAATCTGATATATATTTTAACCGTTTCTATTCCGATTGTTCTGGCCGATCAATTGACAAAAGTGTGGGCTATTTCATTAAAAGGATCTGACAAGGTGACTGTTTTTGAAAGCTGGTGGAATTTTATTTATGCAGAAAACAGAGGCGCTCTCTGGGGTATAGGCAACGATTTTCCCATTTTTTACCGGAAATTGATATTCCTGGGCATCTCTTCATTAATAACACTTTTTATTGTTTATCTTCTTTTAACCTATGCTGATAACAGGCTTATTAAAACAGTCTACGGATTTGTTCTGGGCGGAGCTGCAGGCAATCTGATCGACAGGTTTTTTAGAGGCTATGTAATTGATTTTATTGACTGGCATGCGGCAGAGCACTATCACTGGCCGACATTTAATATTGCAGATGCGGCGATTGTTGTGGCGGTTTTTCTTCTTGCTATAGAGGTCTTTTTCAATCAGAAAAATAATTCAGGAGTTGAAAAATGATCCCGAATTTATTCACTATCGGGAGTTGGAGCATTTCCAGTTATTATGTTATGGGAATGATAGGTCTGCTCGGCGGTTTTTTCTTTAACTACTGGGAGACAAAAAGAAGAGGTCTTGATATCCGGCTTTCTATCAATGGTGCTGTATGGACAAGCATTATGGGTTATATCGGTGCAAGAGCCATGCACATTATTTTTGACGGATTCCTTGAAATATATGTTCAGAAACCCCTTGCCATGTTTGCTTTCTGGAAAGGCGGTCTGGCTTTTTACGGAACAATAATTTTCGGTCTGCCGACAGTGGTGCTTTATTTTTCAATACACAAAGCACCGATCTTGAAATATCTTGATAATTACGGTTACGGAATAGCTTTCGGTGTTTCGATCGGTAGAATAGGGTGTTATTTGAACGGATGCTGTTTCGGAGATATAACGGCTTCATCATTTTCAAGTCAGTTCATAAAATACGGACTCAGTGCAAAAAATCAGTTTGCAAGGGATGTCATTCTGAATCTTAAGGAGATGCCTTTTCCTGTATTTCCGGCACAACTGATTTCTTTTTCTGTAAATATGCTCATATTTCTATTTCTTTGGATATTTGTAAGAAAAAGATATAAAAAAGACGGCACTGTTTTCGGTTTATGGCTTGTCATGTACGGCACATTCAGATTTATTATTGAAATGTTCAGAGCTGACGACAGGGGTCTTTTCTTCAACAACCTTCTCTCATCATCACAGATCATAGCGATAATCACAATAATTATCGGGTCTCTTCTTCTTTATCTGCCTAACGAACAGAGCAGAGACTTTAAGAAAATTCAGGGACAGTCATAATATTTGCCCGGAGTTCCGCCGTTTTCTTCACTTATACAGTAAGTTCCGTCTGTATTTGTATTTATTGAATATCCCCGTTCACTTTTAATTCCGGTTGGATCAAATGAATCTTCAATTACCGTTTGTTCGTCTCTTATACATATTATCTGTATGCTTTCGTTGCTTGTAATTCCTGAATCGGCAATAGTTGTGTCGTCAACGATAAGCCATAGCGCAGAATCTGCAATGGATGAGAAATCGGCTTCATTCCCAGTAATTACAGCAAGTTCACCGGGTTTCAGTACCAATGTTCCTTCAAGGTTTTTCAACAACAGCGGATCTTTGCCTGAACCGTCATTTCTGTCGTCAACAAAACAATCTGTCAGATCAAAATCGAGTTCGCCGTAATTATATATCTCGACAAATTCCCAGTTTTTTTCCGGCTCAAGAATCGGAGTATGCATTATTTCTGAAATTATAATGTGAGGTGCCGGATCTCCGGTAATTACGCTAGTCGTTTCAATTTTGACTCCGGTGGAAGTGTAAACATTTATGGAAAGATCGTATTTTTTTGACGGTTTAAGTCCTTCAAGCACGATTGAGCATTTTTTTTCACAGACAGAAACCGTATCGTTTATTTTTGCTGCAACAGCGGAGTCATCTGTAATATTGACAGAAATGGTTGAGTCTGTACTTGTATAATCAATTGCAAGATCTTTTATAACAGGCTCAGTCTCAGGTAGCGTGATTTTTATATCTTCAAGAATGACATCCCTGTCGGCAGGTTTTGCTTTTTTAATGGTTACGGTGCTTACGGGCTTTGAAAAAACAAGAACAAGCCAGTTTTCTATCTGAAAAATATCTTCAGGTGCCGGAACGATGTTTTTTTGATCGATTTCTACAAGACTTGAAAATTTTACAGCAAAGGCAGAGCTTTTTGTGTCATCTGGAAAATATGATTCAATTTCAGGAAGAGTGCTTCCTGTTTTGTATTCAATATCAAGAGTTTTTTTCTCTTCGCTGAAAGATCCGCCGATTTGAAGAGGTTTGTTATCAACAGATTTTAATTGTGAAGTGATAGAAATGACAATTGTGTCATTTGCCGGAAGTGGAGGCAGAATGGAAATGGATTTTCCTGAAATTTTAAAAGATAATATTTCCTGTGATATTGATGAAACTGCTGAAAAACCATCTACTGAAAGATCGTTGATATCCATGTTAAATGAAAAAACAATAGGTTCTTCAGGAAAATAAAGGCGGTCTTCCGGCATAGAAGTGCATTCGAAAGGAACATATTCTTTATTTTCAGGAGGATTTATGGCACAGCCGCAAAGTATTGTAAATATTAATATAAAAACAATAGTCCTCATTTTTTTTCTCCACATTCGTTCAAATCGAATCCGGCAATTGACTTAAACCATCCGTTGAATTTTTTTGCTGTTAACTGAAATACAAGAAGTTTTTCTTCAGGCATTTCAACATTCATGGCTACAGCTGCATTAAGCATTGAATTGAAAAAAAATATATAACTCAGTTTGTCAACGATCTCAATACGGAGAAAGTAAAGTTTCTGTTCCTGTTCACTGAAACGGATCGTGTCGGGATTGTAGAGAAGTTTTGTTAGGTCAAAAGTGATTCTGCCTCCGACTTCAAAAGATGAAATATCACCGTAAGTTGTGTTGTTTTCATCAGGTCCTACGGTTATGTAGTCTTTTCCGACACTGACATTATTGCGTTGATAAAGATAAAGTTTTTCATCGCTTTTGTATTTACCCCAGAAGCTGATTTCAGGTAAAAGTCCGGCGACTCTGGTGTTTTTTCTTGAAGAAACGACAGCTTTTTCAAGGTCATTAATGTTTGTGAGTCCTTTTTTAAGTGTTTTTTCCAGTGTCATGCAACTATATTTAGTTTCGAGTATTTCGACAGATATTTTCCTGCCTTTTAAAAATGATGCAAGCACTTCAAGGTCATTTTCCTCACAATAAATAGTAGAGCTGACATTAAGAACTGTCAGCAGGACTGTCAAAAGAAGTGTTCTCTTCAGGATACTGTTCAGGTGTCTGTCCATTCTGTTCATCCTCCGTTTCAAGAAGATAGTTTATCTGATTTTTTATCTCATCCATCTCTTCAGAATTTAAAAATATATTTTCAAACTGTTCATTGTAATAATATTGCGATCTTTCTGTTTTGAGAGCAGGCCCTTCGTTTATAGAAAAAGAACAATACCATCCGTAATGCAGATTTTCGAACTCTCTGACAACTCTGAACTCAAATCCTAAGAATAGCTTTAATCCCACAAATAATGAAGCACAAGCAACTGAAACCATGATTTTAAAAACCTAACTAAAGTTTCTTATTTAGAAACTAGCATTAAATTAATTTTATGTCAAGAAATGATATTTTTTGACTTAAATATCATTGCATCTACAATAATAACGGTCATTTCAGGAGGGGAGAATGATAAAGTTTCTTGATCTTAAGCGACAGTATGGACTGCTCAAAAATGAGATAGATGCGGCTGTCCTGAGAGTTTTTGAAGACGGCTCTTTTATAAAAGGTGCGGAAGTCGGAAAGTTTGAACACTCTTTTGCAAAATACTGTGAAGCATCTCATTGCATTACATGTGGAAACGGTACAGACGGTCTAAGTGCTCTGCTGAAAGCATTCGATCTTCCGAAGAACAGTACAGTAATTGTTCCTGCAAATACTTTCATAGCAACTGCCGAAGCTGTTGTTTCTATCGGTCTGAAAGTGAAATTTGCTGATATTTCAGATGATTACACTGTTTCGCCAGAAAGTGTTGAATCTTTGATCGACGACAGTGTTTCCGCCGTAATTGCAGTACATCTGTACGGTCAGCCTGCAAGAATCGATGAGCTCAGAAAGATAACGCAAAAACGGGGAATAGTGCTGATTGAAGATGCGGCTCAGGCTCATGGAGCGATGTTAAATGGACAAAAGGCAGGTTCTCTTGCAGACGGCGCTGTGTTCAGTTTTTATCCCGGAAAGGTACTCGGTGCTGCCGGTGATGCAGGTGCGGTGGTTTTAAATAATGATAAAATAGCAGAAAAAGTCAGAAAATATTGTGACCACGGACGGAGCGATAAGTATATTCATCAGTTCGCGGGAATAAATTCAAGGATGGATACAATTCAGGCGACCGTTTTGAATGTAAAACTTAAATATCTTGAAAATTGGATCGATGCAAGAAATGAAGTGGCATCAATTTACTTGAAGTTGATAAAAGAAGACTGTGGAATTATTCTTCCTAGGGTCAGACATAATGTAAGACATTCATGGCATTTATTTGTTATAAAGACTGAAAAAAGAGATAAACTTAAAAAATATCTTGAGTCGGAAGGAATAGAATGTGGAATCCATTATCCGGTTTCTTTGCCGCAACAGCCTGCATTTATTGATGAATGCTGTTATGCCAAGAATTATCAATCGCTGAAAGATTCTAAAATGCTTCTTTCGATTCCGATAGGGGAACACCTCAGGAAAAAGGATGTCTCGGAAGTTTCGGAAAAAATAAATAATTTTTTTGAATAAAAAACAACTTTTCAAATCTTATTATCGTCACATGATTGAATATGTTCATTTAATTTTGAAATGTTTCTGAAGATTTTTGTTGAAAATAGAAT